>CATPCK010000032.1 GCA_955652655.1 uncultured Ktedonobacteraceae bacterium
CGCTTTAATACCCCGTAGTAGCGTTCATAAGCAGTCGCGATACCAAGGTTCACCATCCCTGCAGCCATTACCGCCAGCGCGAGTATGCCTGGGAGGAGAAAGTTGACCGCGTGACCATTGACTGCCGGGACAATATTCAGCGATGTAAAGAAGATGAGTAGAATGACTGGAACGACCAATGTAATCAATATGTTCTCACCACGCCGCAGTGTAAGAAGCAGTTCAAATTGTGTCTGGGTCAGTATCTGGCGCAAGCGAGGTGCCGCCTTGTTGCTGCCTGTATGCTGATTCAACGTCTGTATAGCCATAAAAAACACGGCACGGGCACCCACACGCCTTCAGGCGGTGGGAGGAAGTGCCGCCTCCTTGCGCTGCTGATAGGTATAGCCATCGGCTCTAGCGATGAGCGTACAATAGCGATGATGAATGTCTGTGACCACGCCCTGCGCCGTGGTGATGTTGAAGCTGCCACGAGTACGGACTGCCACTTTGCCCACATAGGTTCCCTGCTTGGTCCCGCTCGTCACCACGGCGCGCACGAGATCACCCGTCTGGAACCCCTGGACGCGCTTGTGCTGCTTGGGTCCAGTACGAGGGAATCCGTACCTGTCCATGCGGCACATCTGGCGGCTGCCATGCCCAGTCGCAGTGATGTGCCATGGAACGATGTCCTTGATGATGAGAGGGGCTGGCGTGCTCCTGCCTACGTTGGCGGCATCGAGCCAGTGGGTCTTGTCGAGCCCCCGCATCACGCGGTTGTACTTCGTCAAGCCGCCGCTGCCACCTTCCACGGGGAGCCCTAATATCTTGAGCCGCGCGTTTAATGCCCAGCGCGTGGCGTTGACCGCTGCTGCATCCCGCAGCGGCGCTTTCATGTGGGCCAGTATGCGGGCAAGACGAGCAGGATCGTCATGCAGGAACTCACGCACATCCCGATGGTCCTTGCGCTGGTTACAGGATAGACAGGCCAGTGTCAAGTTGCTCACGCGATTTGAGCCGTGTTTGCTGCGTGGCCGCACATGATCGAGTTCCAGCGGGACAGCGCGGGCATCACAGTAGGCGCACTGATGGTTCCATTTGAGCAGGACGTACTCTCTGACCTCATAGCCTTTGAGCGTGCCATGCTGATATTCCACGCCCTCGATATCCGGGTTCTCCATGGCTTGGGTATCGAAGCGCACCAGTTCTTGGCTGATGGCGGTGACAGGGCAGAGCCGCATCAGGCGGCGCACCCACGTGAGCACGTTGCACACGCGGCTCTCTAAAGAGGGTGGCAATGTCCCTGTTCGTTTGCGCCGCTTATCAAAGCGCGCTTTCCTGTATCTGGTCTTGCGCTGTCTTCTGCTTCTCCTGACTGCTCGGCGCTTGTCCAGACCGCGCTTGATCTGCTCGCCGCGATGGGTCAGTTCTGCCGCCCACACCACTTCTCCCGTGGGGTCGTTGACGAGGGCGATGCCAGTGGTTTGGCTCCCCGGATCGACTTTGATGCGCAACGGGTGAAGTGTGGGCTGTTCCACCACGCTCGCCAGAATGATCGTGAATGGGTAGCGTCGATAGACGGCTGCCTTGCCTTGTTTGAGCAGCAAGCGGGCACGTCCCGCATGCATTGGGTTCAACGCTTGTTGATTTGCGTCTAGGACAAAGACCTGTGACATGGTGGATTCCTTTGGTTGTGCTCTTCCGAGCCTCCGCTTACGCGGGTGATGCTCACCTCGTCAATGTTCTTGAGCGGTTTCATATGAGCAGCACACTGGCTTTATCCCGTCAACCTGTTTAATGCTGCTCCGCAGTGGTCCGGGCTGGTGAAGCACCCGGACGTGCCTATACATTCGCTCCGAACGAAGCCCCGTCAGCCCTCTTCCAAAGCAGAAGACTGGTGGCTGAGACTGGTCAAGATCAGGCTTGCTCCTGCAAGCAAGCCTGCCCCGTTTTACGGGGCGGGTTCCTGACAATTATTCTCGCACCTCTGCCCCCGTTAGTCGCAGGAACAAATCTTCTAGTGAACCGTGCCCTACATGCAGTTCAGAAAGGGTGATGTTATTGTCGCGCAGCCACGCAGTAAGCTCTGCCAAAAGTGCTGGAACTGCCTCTGTCTCTATCAAATAGCTGCCAGGGCGAATCTCTTCAGCCCTTTGCGCGGTAGGTAGAGCGGCTAATTGTGTACAATCCAGGCCGGTAGGGGCTACAAAGCGCACGGTAGTGGCATTTTGCACACCCATCATTTGTGAGGGGGTATCCAGGGCTACCAGCCGCCCGTGATCGATAATGGCTACACGGTCAGCTAAACGTTCTGCTTCATCCATCAAGTGCGTGGTTAATAACACTGTCGCTCCTCGCTGTTTCAGGTCGCGAATTATCTCCCATGTCGCCAGGCGCGCCTGTGGATCCATGCCCGCTGTTGGTTCGTCCAAAAAGACAACGGAAGGATTGCCCACCAGTGCGACCGCCAGCGCTAAACGGCGTTTCTGTCCGCCTGACAACCGCCGACAGCGTGTCCTCGCTGCTGCTGAAAGTCCAACGCGTTCTAATAATGCATCGATATTTTGAGGTTCTCGGAAGTAACCTCCGTAGAGGCGCAGTATCTCGCGAGCCGTCAGAGCGGGGTACAGTCCATCTTGCTGCAGCATGACACCAATGAGCGGTTTCAGTGACTGAGCCTCGCGTATGGGATCTCGTCCCAGGACGCGAACACTCCCTTGATCGGGCCTTTTATATCCTTCCAGCGTTTCCACTGTCGTGGTCTTGCCAGCGCCGTTAGGTCCGAGCAGGGCAAAGACCTCTCCTCTGTGGACGGTAAAATGTAGTTGATCAACGACTCGGTGAGAGCCGTAACTTTTGCTGAAATTGTCAACGACGATGGCCTCCTCATTCGCACGCGTGCTGTGCGCCTGCAGGTTGGCCTTCTGGGTCGTTGTCTGCGGGTTAGCAGACATAGACGCTTTCTCCTTGTCAATAGTGCGAATGTCTTCGTCCCCATCCCCCTATGAGTGGAAAAATCACTTGTCAACATGAACCCTTCGCCCAAAGTATTGGGCGTTTTTGCCGGAATTCTTGAAAAGAGGGAGCGGAAAACTTATATCTCCTGTCTATACAGTACAGCAACTCAACAGATCTGGCAAGTGAGCCAGGGCTGTTGCCAGATCGAGAAGAAAAGCAGGGGTCCAGGGGGCGACAGCCTCCTGGCGGAGCGCGAGGTGTCCTCGCCACCTCCCATCTCCCTGCTGCCGAAGGCGGCAATCAAAGAATTTGCAACAGATCTGGCA
>CATPCK010000033.1 GCA_955652655.1 uncultured Ktedonobacteraceae bacterium
CCCGAGCTGCAAGAAGACAAGCTCCACAGGCTTCGTGGAGTAGAGCATAGCGTATCTCGCATGCTCTTATAGCATATCTTGCGGTCATGACATGCGGCCATTGACCAGGAATAGCAACAAAAAACCCGTCCGGTTTTTACTCTGAAGCACTACAACCGGGCGGAGCCTACTACGAGGAGGACCTATGATTGATACGACTCAAGCTTTCTTCGCGCGGCTCGCTCAACGTGGCAACGACCCGCTGCTTCATAGTGTCTCCGGAACCATTCGTTGGGATATCGAGGATGCGGGAAGCTGGTTTGTTGCCGTTAACAACGGATCGCTGACCGTGAGCAGAGATACGGCAGGAGCGGACTGTGTGTGTGTGTGCAGCCGAAAAGACTTCGACCGTATGGTAGAGGGAAAGCAGAATCCAACCACGCTGTACATGCAAGGAAAGATGAAGATCACAGGCGATCTCGGCCTGGCGCAGGTGTTCCAGCGGCTCTTCCCCGATCAGAGCCTGTCCGGCGGACAGGGCAATAATGAGAGGAGATGACCATGAGTGACAAAATGATTAGCGTCCTCGAGGGAAACAACTTCGTTGTCAGTGACTCGCGCGGAGACATCGACGCCTCGCCAACTGAGCCGCTGGGACTGTTTGCGTGGGATACACGTTTTCTTTCACGCTGGCTTCTGACGGTGGACGGGCAGCGTCCCAACGTCCTGTCCACGGATGACCTCGATTACTTCTATGTGCAGTTCTTCCTTGTTCCCGGAACCGGCACCATCTATGTAGATGCAGACCTGTCGATCATCCGCAAACGAGCAGTCGGTAACGGCTTCCACGAGGATGTGACCATCCTCAATCACAAAGACAAACCGATTGACCTCAAGGTGCGCATGGAGGCGGCATCCGACTTTGCTGATCTATTCGAGGTCAAGGATAAACTTGCAAAGAAGGGGGAATTCTACCAGCGGATCGAGAGCGATCGCCTGGTGCTGGGCTATCGTCGTGAACAGTTCATCCGCGAGACCTTGATCGCCGCCAGCGCCAGGGCCGACATCGACGAGCACAGCCTGAGCTTCGCGGTGCATATAGAGCCCCACGGTGAGTGGACAACCTGCCTGGAGGTCGGCACCAGGCTAAGCGGCCTCGGAGAAAATCACGAGGAGACGAATTACGGACATGGAGATCAACGAGCAAGGTCCAACGTGAAGAGGAGCCTGGAGAAGTCGAGTGAAACTCTCCCACGACTATCGTGTGATTGGCCGTCACTCCAGGTGACCTACCGTCGGAGTCTTATCGACCTGGCGGCACTGCGCTTTTATCCTCTGATGCTGTCGGGACAGGCGCTCCCTGCCGCTGGCTTACCCTGGTTCATGACACTCTTCGGCAGGGACAGCATGATCGCGAGCTATCAGGCGCTCCCATTTGCATCCGAGCTAGCCGTAGCGACGCTAAGGGCCCTGGCGCAACGACAGGGGACAAGGATCGACGAATTCCGTGACGAGGAGCCCGGCAAGATTATGCACGAGGTGCGGTTCGGCGAGTTGACCGCGTTCGAGGAACGCCCGCACTCACCCTACTATGGAGCAGCCGATGTTACGCCGTTCTTCCTCATCTTGCTTGACGAGGTCGAGCGCTGGACTGGAAATGCTGAGCTTGTACGGCAGCTTGAAATGGAAGCCAGGGCAGCGCTGACATGGATTGATGAGTATGGAGACCGCAATGGCGATGGCTATGTCGAGTACGACCGCCGCAACAAGGAGACGGGGCTGGATAACCAGTGCTGGAAGGACTCCTGGAACTCCATCCAGTTCGCCGATGGCACGATCTCGCGCCTGCCGCGCGCGACATGTGAGATCCAGGGCTACGTCTACGATGCGAAGATGCGTTGCGCGCGTCTCGCTCGGGAGTTCTGGCATGATCCTGAACTTGCAAGCCGATTAGAGAAGCAAGCTGCCGAGCTGAAGCGGAGGTTCAACCAGGACTTCTGGCTCGAAGATCGTGAGTTTTTCGCAATCGCCATCGATGGCGACGGGCGTAAGGTTGATTCGCTGACCTCGAACATCGGGCACCTGCTCTGGAGTGGCATCGTCGACGAAGACAAGGCTGAGGCTATTGTGCGCCATCTGATGGGCCCAAAGCTTTTTTCCGGCTGGGGCGTGCGCACTATGGCGGAAGGCGAGGGTGGCTACAACCCGATTGGGTATCATGTCGGGACGCTCTGGCCACACGACAACGCGTTTATCGCGATGGGGCTGAGACGCTACGGATATCGGGAGGAAGCAGCACGGGTTGCGATGGGCATGCTAGAGGCAGCCATGTACTTCAAGGGTCGTCTGCCGGAGGCGTTCGCTGGCTATCCCCGCGAATTGACGGAGTTTCCGGTGGAATATCCCACCGCATGTAGCCCGCAAGCCTGGGCCAGCGGAGCGCCGCTCTTGCTTCTGCGCGCTATGCTCGGCCTGGAGCCAGTTGGTGACCGCCTTCTCGTTGATCCGGCTTTACCCTCAATGCTTGGC
>CATPCK010000034.1 GCA_955652655.1 uncultured Ktedonobacteraceae bacterium
GATGACGGCAACATCCATTTCTATGCCTTCAACAGTGACCCATTGCCCGTGCAAGCGCACCTGCGTTGGGAGATTCGTGGTGGAGTAGAACTTCGCGGGGAGCACGCCGTTCTGCTCGACGGCCACCGTCTGCGCGTCCTCACCGTGGAGCAGCGCAGCCCCAAGCTGCTGCAGTTCAGAGAGGATGAGCTCTAATACTTCATCGTTGGGTGCTTCAACTTTGAGACGGGCGTAGCTCGGTTCGTCCTTTCTGCGGCCGACGCGCATCTCTTCGACGACAAAGTTGCCCCCGCGGTCCATGATGATATCCCAGGAGCGTGGCAATGACCAGGAGTCAATAATGTGTCCACTCAGTTCTAAGCGTTCGCTTGGCATTGTTTTTCCTCTTTCTTACCTAAAATAGAAAAATAACGTAGGGCCGATCAATCGGCTGTGGGCGCGGTAAACCGGCCCCTACGTTTGTCCGGATGATGTTGTTAACCTGCATAATTGCGCCCCTACATTTTATTTGTCGCGGCCCACGGGGCAGATTGGTTGAAAGAAGCAGGCGCGGCATTTCGCCGGACTCTGTTTTGCCAATGGCGGCGGCTGGTGCGCGCCGCAGCGCTCCATCTCTGTCAGCAACTTGATCACTTTTTTACGCAGGGCAGGAGTATATTCAATGGTAAACTCGCGGTCCGCGTAGCGCAGGATACCGTGTGTTGGAGCTTGCACAAAATAGTCTTCGAGGATCAGGCAGTACGATGCCACCTGGATGCTATGGTTACTATAGGGCACGGTAGCATCATATACACCGAGCTTCAGCTCGATAGGGACAGGACGACCATCAGGCAGCTGGACGATATAATCCGGCTTGCCCACCAATGGATAGGCGCTAGATGACAATGGCTCCCCCTCGCCATCGGCATCTTCGTAGACAAGTTCTCCCTCTGGTAAACCCAGCGCCCGGTGACGTTCCGCCAGCAATCGTTCTCGCCGGTAGCGGCGTTCGTTCAATATCAGGATGCCGAGCGCGAGAGCGACGAGCAGCAGTCCGAGTCCGGCGGGAAGAAGGATGCTACTATACATAACCGGTACTCTCTAACATGTGTATGGACACGATGACTGGTATTTCACAGGTATCGATCATCCCATGGCAACAAAATGGGAGAGGAACACACAAACATAAACGAACTAGCGCAAGAGTATCGCGGCAACGATCAATAGCACGGCAAGTACCAGTATCACAGCGGCAACCAGCGCTAAAATGCGCATGTTGGCGCTTCTTCTAGCAACAACCACGCGCTCTTCTTGTATCTCCTCTACCTCTTCGGCATGCTCACGGTGTTGTTGCCGCCCTTCATCAAAGGCTCCTTTGCGCACTAACAATTGTTCAACCATTTGATATTCTGGCAACGCTGGAGCCTGTGTACCATTCTCGTGCTCCAGCTCCACTAAACGGGCAAAAAGCTCCTCCGAGTCTGCTTCAGCCAATGGTTCATATTGCTGGTGCCACCAGACCAGCGGACAGTACTCAAATTCTGCGACCTCACTCGCGGTGAAGAGTCGCTGCCTTTTGTCGTGGGATTGTTGTCGCTGTTGCATTGTTGATAACGATGCCTGTATTACTCTATCCTACGGTTGTTGATTCTTGCTGTACTCCGGCAAGGCCAAGCGTGTCGGCTATGCTGGACATGGCTTGTATCACAAAGGCGATATGCTCGTCCAGGTCTACCCCGAGTTCCTGCGCGCCTTTGACCAGGTCCTCGCGATTGACGCCGGCGGCGAATCCTTTGGACTTCATCTTTTTGCGCACGGAGGAGACCTCCAGGCCAATGATACTTTTATTGGGGCGCACAAGCGCTGTTGCTGTGATCATGCCTGTGACCTCATCACAGGCA
Organism: uncultured Ktedonobacteraceae bacterium; assembly: GCA_955652655.1. Classification (GTDB taxonomy): domain Bacteria; phylum Chloroflexota; class Ktedonobacteria; order Ktedonobacterales; family Ktedonobacteraceae; genus UBA11361. Next base: position 1,881 of record CATPCK010000034.1, read on the forward strand.
TAGAGCGCGTGCGAAAGCAGGTTGTTGCGCGGATGCGTGGCCACGTTCAAATCATTATGAGCCAGGATGGCATAAATAATGCGTTCGTCGTACCCATCCTCGCTCAGCCACCGCGCAAGCACCCTTGTATGCTCATTCAAATCAGGATATTCCTCGTAATCACAATCGTGGAGCAGACCCGTCATAGCCCAGATTTCTTCGTCCTCTCCATATTTTCGCGCGTAAAAACGCATTGCGGCTTCTACTGAGAGCATATGTTTCTGTAGGTTTTCATTTTTGACATGGTTGGTCATGAGCTTATAAGCATCATTACGTGTTGGCATGAATCTCTTTCTCCGTCAATCAGGATTGGACGCGTTTCAACTCGACGCGTGTTTTGATAATGGTGCGGTGCCTTTCTCAGGCTCCTGTTCTATCGTTGTATTATAGCATACACTGTTTTTGATGTCCCTTATGAAGCCGCGTTCTCCATGTCGATGTCATGCAGGTTTGCATGTACAGCACGAACCCCTGGAAGCGCTCGCAACTGGTGGACCACCTTCGCTAAAGTTGCTGTATCAGGGATGGTGCATGTTACCTGAAGCATTTCACCTTCCTGCTCTGTGCGCACATTCAGCGTCTTTATTCGTATACCAGCTTGCATCAAAGCATCGCATACATGTCCAATAAGTTGACCTCCCATGGATGGCGCCTCTATTTGGAGGCGTTGTGTCGTTGAAGATTGGTGAGGCAAAAGGAGCCGTTCCACCAATCGGAGCACAATCAACACAATAAGCCCCAGCGCCGTTGCCGCCGCCGCTACTGCTAACAATCCAGCTCCACATGCCATACCAATGGCGGCCACAAGCCAGACGGTCGCTGCTGTGGTAAGCCCTTTGACTCTATTTGTATCTCGACTCAAAAAAATGCTACCTGCTCCCAGGAAACCGATGCCAGCGACAACATAGGAGGCAATGCGCGTAGGATCAATCTGCACGCGAGGAGTACCAAGGAAGTCCAGGAAACCAAAGGCTGAGATGATCGTAAAGAGGCAAGAACCGAGGGATACGAGGGCATTGGTGCGCATGCCAGCAGCATGCTCACGGCTCTCGCGCTCGAACCCCACTACTGCGCCAAGGAACACCGCCAGGCCCAGTCGCAGGAGTATGGTTAGAAATGAGTTCATATCGTTGTTTCCTGTTGTTATCGCTTCACACTATTTGGGGGCGCATGTTGTATATCTTCATTCTGACACTAGCACGAACATAGGTGAAAAAAAGTTACATAAGCCGTACAGATAGCTTTGAGAAGAGGCTTTTGTATCATTTGTTTCACTTGTATCATTTGTATCATTTGTATCATTTGTTTCACTTGTCGCAGATTTGGAGGGAACAGGCGATTTTGAACGGGATGCGATGGATTTTTGGGAAATGTGTCGGAAATTGCGATATAAATTTTTTGGGAATGGGTGAGCTTATGGTCATGCTGGCTCCTCGATGGTTTTTTAAATCATTCTTTTTGGGGTATGAGGAAGAGGAAGGGGGACGGGGGCGATGCACAACACAAGGCGTCCCCACCCTACATCCACACCGCACCCGCTTTAGACGAGTAGGTTTTTTGGGGGCGGAGCGTCACATTCGTAGGGGCGGGAGCGGAGTGGGGACGCTTGCGTCGCCCTGGCAGGTGGGGGAAAGCGTGCACAGCAACAGGA
>CATPCK010000035.1 GCA_955652655.1 uncultured Ktedonobacteraceae bacterium
TACCTGGATAGTGAGATTTCTACTGATAGTAGCAATTTCCTGAGCTTGCTGGTAGTCACGGAGAGCGGTCTGTGCAAGAAGGTGCCATTGAGCCAGTATCCCACGAAGGGGCGCGCGACGGCGGGTGTCGTGACTACTGAACTTGTTGACAGGGACCGCGTGTTGCAAACGATGATTCTCGATGAGAAAGATCACCTGCTGCTGACCTGGAAAAACGAAGAGGGTGAACAAGTCACAGCCATCAAAGTGGTTGAGCTGAAAGCATTTACGCGGGCAAGAAAAGGCGTGCCGCTGGTGAAGGGGCGTGTGTTGGGTATTGTGAAATTGTGACTACTCCCCATGCGTAAACACAGGGGCTTCTACCCAAAAAGGATTGAGATCAAAAACACTGTGATCCCAGCAGTCTTGATCTCAATCCGGGGTATTGAACATGAGCTATTGGCGTTATAACGAGGTTGGCTCGTCGCGGAGAACTTCCTCGACTGTGCTTTTCACGGCTTCACTGGGGCGCTCTGAACGGACAACCTCAATGGAACACTGAGCAATCAGGGCGCCAACGGCTCCGATGGCGGCAAGTGTTGGAGCCAGGACAACACCCACGAGACCAACATTCAATGGGAACTCCACGATGGTGTTTCCCTCTTGCTTGATGATGATGCGCCGTACATTGCCCTCATGGACCAGTTCTTTCACTTTAGAAAGCAGCTGTTCGCCCATTACCTGCAGTTCCTCCTGGAACCCTTGCTTTTGTTCAACATTTGGTTCTGTCTGTGACATGCTTATCCATCTCCTTCTTCTGTATCACTGGTTGGTTATGAACTACGCGCCCCACTATCATGCTTTTTTACATGAGCCTGAAAGATAGTGCATGGCGAGCTCTTTTGTACAGTAGCCTCTTCTGTTCTTCATTTCGACTACACTATGTATACGGACACGGGGTCTCATAGGTTAGAAGATATTTTCCCACGTGGATGCGCTATCAGAGTGTGCTCTAACCTGTAGATGCCAACAAGGTCTTTTGTTTTACAGCAATGAGGGTACAATAAACAGCGGGAGAAGGAAAAACGAAAGGACGTTCTCAGTAAGGAGCACATTAACATGGATAAACAGGCATTATGGTATGTCGGTGGGCAATGGGTTCATCCTCATGAAGCAATGATATCGATCAACGATGTCGCGGTTTTGCGCGGTTACAGCGCCTTTGAGGCATTACGCACGTATAACCGGCGTCCATTTCACCTGGATAAGCACCTCACTCGTCTCTATCATTCTGCTGAATTGATTGAGTTGGAGATACCGTGGTCTCGTGAGTCTCTCGCGGCTATTATTCGTGAGGTAATCGACCGAAATACATATAAACATGCTGCGATTCGCATTCTTGTCACAGGAGGAGAGAGTGAAGATAGTATTCTTCCCACAGGGAAACCAATGCTTGCCGTGTTGATTACCGTGTTGGGCGAGCGAGACATGCAGCGCTTCGCCCAGGGGTATAAACTTATAACCGCCCGCTTACAGCGGACTGAACCTGATGCGAAGACAACTAATTATCTTGTGGCCATACGAGCTTTGAAAGAGGCTGCTCGACGAAATGCTTCGGATGCCCTCTTTGTTAATGAGCGAGGTCACGTCCTCGAAGCTACGCGCAGTAACTTTTTCATTTTTCGAGGGGATACACTGGTAACACCGGGGGCAGGTGTACTGAAGGGCATCACGCGCAATGTTGTCCTGGACCTGGCCATGGAGCGTTTCCCAATTGAAGAGCGCCCAATATTGCTGGATGAATTGGCACTGGCTGACGAGGCTTTCATCACCGCCTCATCCAAAGAAATTATGCCTGTTGTGCAGATCGACGACCTGAGGATTGGTAAAGGGCTGCCCGGTCGGAGGACCTATGAACTGGAACAGCGGTTTATCGAGATGATAGAGCAGGGTGATTTTTGATGCTTGTACCTCTATGGAGGCAGGCTTTTCAGGCTGCCTCCATAGAGGAGCGAGTTAGCCTACAGAGCTGGTTGTGGCAATGGCTGCTTCAGCAACAGAGGTAAAAGCGTCCTCAAAGATGTCTAAGCCATGCTGCAATTGCTCATCAGTAACACAGAGTGGTACCAGGACACGCAAGACGTTATCGTACATGCCCGCCTTAATAAGCGCGAGCCCGCGTTTGTGTGCGGCAGTTAAGATATCGCTTGCTGTTTGAGAGTCTGGCTCCTTTGTTCTACGGTCTTTCACCAGTTCCATCGCGACCATACCCCCCAGACCACGTACATCGCCGACCAGGGAGTACTTCTCTTGAAGTTTCACGAAGCGTTCTATTACAACTCGTCCCACTTCGCGCGAACGAGCAGCAAGGTCCTCTTGCTCATAAAGGTCGAGGACAGCTAGCGCGGCTGCGCAGGCCACGGGATTCCCACTATAGGTTCCACCGAGTGTTCCAGGCGGTGGTGCATCCATGATATCTGCACGTCCAACGACACCGCTAATGGGCATACCGGCTCCCATCGATTTTGCAATAATCATGAGGTCGGGCGCTACCTGGTCGTGCTCTACCGCGAACATTTGGCCTGTGCGGCAGAAGCCGGATTGAATCTCATCGGCAACAAAGAGGATATCATGTTTTTCGCAGATGGCCTTGAGAGCTCGCAGGAAACCTGGAGGTGCAACCATAAAACCACCTTCACCCTGAACCGGCTCGACGACGATGGCCGCTACCTGGTCGGGCGCTACTTCGCCAACAAACATGCGCTCAAGCTCCTGGATGCAGTAGGCGGAGGCATCCTGAGGTGTCATATTCATGCGATAAGGGTAGGGGAATGGGGCTCGATAGACTTCTGTTGCATAGGGACCAAAGCGATATTTGTAGGGCTTGACCTTGGCGGTCATGGTCATGGTCATTAAGGTACGACCATGATAGCCATTGTCAAAGGTGATAATGGCGGGGCGCCCGGTGGCATAACGAGCAATTTTGACGGCATTTTCGACAGCCTCTGCCCCGCTGTTAAGGAAAAGCGCCTTCTTCGCAAAATCGCCAGGTGCCAACTTTACGATGCGTTCAGCAAGCGCAACATAAGGTTCGTACATCATCACACTAAAGCAGGTATGCGTGAACCTGGCTGCCTGTTCAGCTATAGCATTCGTCACCTCTGGCCGAGCGTGGCCAATATTCATGACGCCGATGCCGCCTGCGAAGTCGATATAGCGATTACCATCTACATCTTCAATAATGGCTCCATCTGCTTTCGCTGCAAATACGTTCATAGTGGATGAAACACCGCGCGCCACGAACTCCTGGCGCCGTGCCAGCAATTCACGCGATTTTGGACCGGGAATGTCAAGGTGAGAAATGCTCTCGGACATAGATAGCCTCCTGCATGGGAAAAATGGTAGATCTTCATAGAATATCTCGTCGGCTTCGACGAACTTTCAATAATCAATTCTACCATATCCATCTCTAAAGGGTCATCTTGGCCCGGCAGGTTATACTTGACTCCTCACTGCCTACGGCAGTTCGCAAGTAGTTATGTGAGTTGTGGGGTAAGCCGCCGCAGGCGGCAAGAAATCCTAAGCAGTCACCAATCCTCTTCAATACAAAACAAGCTTCTTGAGGTATAATGAAGGACAATAATCTGATTGGTTATCAAACATACCTCGCCGGAGAA
>CATPCK010000036.1 GCA_955652655.1 uncultured Ktedonobacteraceae bacterium
AAACAGCATTGAATGAGAACGAGGTGACCGCTGGGAGCAGCGGTCACCTCGTTCTCATTCAATGCTTATATTATGTCAACTCCACTTTGTGGAACAAAAGGTCAGACTTCCCATGCGCTGTTTTTGTCTTGACAATCCTCACATAAACTGGCACAATCGGACAGGTTAAAGCAGAGCATGGCCGAAGATATAGACGCGAGGAGACATCTTTTCATGATAGAGTCGTCAACAGACCAGCACGTTGAGCACGTAGAGAATGCTATACAACGGCCTCTTGTAGTCGCATTTCAAGGTGAACGGGGAGCATTTAGCGACGAAGCGGTCAGAAGATATTTTGGGAAGCAAGCCGAGCCATTTCCCTGTCGTAGCTTTAGTGAAGTCTTCCGAGCAGTTGCCGCCGGAGAAGTTGAGTACGGGCTGGTACCGGTGGAAAATTCACAGGCTGGCAGCATTAACGACGTTTACGATCTGCTGCGCCAGCACGACCTCTTCGTCATCGGTGAGATCAGCCATCCCGTCGATCACTGCTTGCTCTGCCTGCCAGGGCAGCAACTCAGTGATATCAAACGAGTTATTTCACATCCACAGGCGCTGGCCCAGAGTGACCTGTTTCTACGTGAACTCGGTGTAGAGGTTGTGGCCACTTATGATACGGCGGGCAGCGCCAAGATGATCCGCGAAGAGAATTTGATGGGGGTGGCAGCCGTCGCGGGCAGGGGAGCAGCGGAACTCTACCAGTTGGAGACGCTGGCTGATGGCATCCAGACCATCAAGGATAACTATACGCGTTTTATCGCGCTTGGTAGAGAACCAGCGCCACGACGTGAAGGAGAAGCCAAGACGATGCTAGTGATGGCAACTGCCCATCAACCCGGCTCACTGTATAGCTGCCTGGGCGTACTGGCGGCGAAAAAGATTAACTTGCTCAAACTAGAATCACGTCCATCGCGCCAGCGTGTGTGGGAATATGTCTTCTACCTGGATTTTGAAGGACACCGCGAGAATCCACATGTGCGCAGTGCGCTGGCCGACCTGGCTGGCCATACTACATTTTGCAAGGTACTGGGTTCGTTTGCAAAGAACGTATGAAGAATAAAGCCTCGAGAGGGCAACCACAAGGGATCACCCTCTCGAGACTATTAGCGTTTAATTTTGAGGGTGTTGATGAAGTTTTCGGCGAGCAGGTCGTATGCTTCGGCATGATATTCTTCGACCCGACCAGCATCACAGAGGGTGGTGAGGTTGGGATCGATAGGAAGCTGTGCCAGTAGAGGAGCGCCGGTCATATTGACCAGTTCAGTGCCATTGCTGGGGCCGAATATTTCATAACGTTCGCCATCAGGCGTCTGAAAGTAGGACATGTTCTCGACGACGCCAACGATAATGCCCTTGAGTTGACGGACCATATTGATACATTTCATGACCACCATGGTCGCCAACATCTGTGGTGAAGAGACAATAATAATGCCATCGACGGGGAGAGACTGCATAACCGTCATGGGGGCATCAGACGTGCCTGGGGGGAGGTCCACCAGGAGATAGTCGAGTTGGTCCCAATCGACATCGCTATAAAATTGCTTGATAGCACTGGAGATCATCGGCCCTCGCCAGACTACGGGGTCACTTTCGTTTTCAAGAAACATGTTCATCGACATGACTTTGATGCCGCCCCTGCTGGTTAAAGGATCGATGCCACCACTGACAGATTTGCTGGGCTGGCCCCTGGTACCAAACATGCGGGCAATGCTGGGCCCGGTGATATCACCATCGAGGATACCAACTCTCAATCCCTGGCGACGCAGCGAAACGGCCAGCAAGCCCGTGACGAGCGACTTGCCTACACCACCTTTGCCACTCATAACGGCGATGACCTGTTTGATCTTGCGATCAGGGCCGGCGGTAGACATCTGTAGAGGAACACCGCGCCCGACGGGTGCTTTTTTGGGGGCTACCGAAGTTGGTTGCCCGTTAGCGGCCGCGTTCAGGTCTTTGACAAGAATGTCAAGTTTTTCGGGTGCGAAGCGGTGGGTGCGAGCGCCGCCCGCGATACTTTCGCGCGAACCAACGGCACACGCTGTGCAGGGGAGACCGTGTCCATGAAAGACTTTGACCGTTGCCGGGTGCCTACTGACAACGTCGTGAATTATCATATCGGCAGTTATTGTTTCCGCCATGTGTTATTACCTCTCAAGTCAGGAATATGTTTAAATTATGGTGTTTTTATCGCTCTTGTTGTGTCTGGCAAGTTCGAAATAGCGTTTTCAATTCCTACCTATCAACTCAGATATATTATAGCACACTTCTTTGAGATGTGGCTATGTTCATAGGGTGTGTTGTGAAACGAAAGGACCTGCCCGCGACTTCGCTGCGGGCAGGTCCTTTCGTTTAACAACACACAATTATTTTTCAGGCAGTCTGGATGGAGGCTGCGCTTTCCAGGCCGAGTTCTTTGGTGGATTGCTCGCGCATCTGGAATTTCATTATTTTGCCGGTGACCGTCATGGGGAAGGCATCGACGAACTTAATGTAACGCGGTATTTTGTAATGAGCGATCTGCCCTTTGCAATATGCTATTATCTCCTCTTCGGTGGCCTGCTCGCCGGGTTTGAGCTTGACCCAGGCCATGATCTCTTCACCGTATTTGGGATCGGGGATGCCGATGACTTGCACATCGCTGACCTTGGGATGGGTATAGAGGAATTCCTCGATTTCACGCGGATAGACGTTTTCGCCGCCGCGAATGACCAGATCCTTGATACGACCGACGATGTTGATGTAGCCCTCTTCATCCATGGTGGCAAGGTCACCGGTATGCATCCAGCGCGCAGCGTCAATGGCAGTGGTCGTTGCCTCAGGATTATTCCAGTAGCCGAGCATGACACTATAGCCGCGCGTGCAAAGCTCACCTGGCTTACCAAGGGGGACAACGTGGCCGCTGGCGGGATCAACAATTTTGATCTCAAGGTGCGGGTGAATGACGCCGACGGTACCCACACGCTTCTCCAGGGCTGAATTGGAGCGGGTCTGCGTTGAGACGGGGCTGGTTTCGGTCATGCCGTAACAGATTTCGACGTCATGCATGCCCATGAGCGAAATGACTTTCTTCATCACCTCAATAGGGCAGGGCGACCCGGCCATGACACCCGTGCGCAGGCTACTCAGGTTGAATTTGTTGAAATCAGGATGGTCGAGCTCGGCGATAAACATGGTGGGAACGCCGTAAAGGGCCGTACATTTTTCTTCCTGTACAGCCTGCAGGACGCTGAGCGGATCAAAGCCTTCTGAGGGGTAGATCATGGTAGCACCATGAGTGATGCAGCCTAGATTACCCATGACCATGCCGAAGCAGTGATAGAGAGGAACAGGAATACAGAGCTTATCCTCATGGGTGAAGTTCTGCAGACGAGCTACGAAATAGCCATTGTTCAGGATGTTGTGGTGGCTGAGGGTAGCGCCCTTGGGGAAGCCCGTGGTGCCGCTGGTATACTGGATGTTGATGGGGTCGTCAAACTCTTGCTCTTGCTGC
>CATPCK010000037.1 GCA_955652655.1 uncultured Ktedonobacteraceae bacterium
AAGCGCCTGCGTTCCGCATCAATGCGCAGAATGCGCAGCTGAAGAGGTACCCCTTCATGGAGGACCTGTTTCGGATCCATCCCGGGCGTCAGCTCCGAGAGATGGATCAGTCCTTCGATGCCATCCTCGATGCGAGCAAAGGCCCCGAAAGGTGCGATCTTCGTAATGACGCCTGTGACGACCTGACCAGGTGTATACCGCTGCTCGACGGTGGTCCAGGGGTCAACTTCTGCACGCTTGATCGAGAGTGCGATTTTCTTTTTCTCTTTGTCAACACTGAGGACCTGGACTTCGACCTCTTGCCCGACATGGAGCACTTCACTGGGATGGTTGACGCGGCTCCAGGCCAGCTGGCTGATATGAACCAGGCCGTCCGCGCCTCCCAGGTCGACAAAGGCGCCAAAGTTGGCGAGGTTACTGACGATGCCCTTGCGTACCTCGCCTGGTTTGAGCTCATCGAGCAATTCTTCGCGGCGGCGCTGGCGCCATTCCTGGACAGCGAGACGCTCGGAGAGGATCAGGCGATTGCGCGCCCGATTGATCTCGATAATTTTGAGCTGGAGCTCTTTGTCTTTCATGCTCTGGAGTTTGGCGGCGGTTTCCAGGTTTTCTCCACCGGAAGCGACTTCTTCGCGCTTGAGGTTGAGAATCTGCGAAATTGGCACAAACCCGCGAATGCCGGCGACGTCGACGATCAAGCCGCCTTTGTTATAGTCGATCACTCTGGCTTTGAGGAGTTCGCCGTTCTTATACTGCTCCTCGGCAATACGCCACTGGCGTTCGGCGTTTGCCCGTTTCAGTGAAAGAAGCGCGTGTCCATCCTGCGTTTCAGGTTGAATGACGTAGACCAGGACTTTGTCATCAATGTGAAGCTCGTTAAAAGAACCATAGCCGCTGGCTGGAAGTTCTTTTGTCGAGAGTACGCCCTCAGATTTGAGGCCAATATCGACCAGGATTTCGTCCTGGTCAATACGCACGATCACGCCCTCGACCACATCGCCGCGTTTGATGTTGATGGGACTGGCTGATTTCTCGAGTAAAGCAGCCATTTCATTGAAATCTTCCATCTCTTCTGGATTGTTGTTGCTGGTGTTGTTTTGACCTTCTTGGTCGTTTTCTTCAAACATCTGTACCCGCCCGCTCTCGTGATTTGCCGCTGGCATAGTCGAAAGGTCGCCGTGCTGTTGTGCTTGCATGGGTAAAATACCCCCTTCGATCCACGGTTATTGCCTGTCCCGTCCTGTACTCACCAGTCCTTGTGGATGTACACCAAAGTTCTGCGTTGTTTCAGACCGAAATCTTGCTTGTAGGAAGATAACGACGATTGGATTTCACGCCGAGACCCTGGGGAGTATAGCTATGGACATTGGCTAATCGGGAAGAGGATGCTTAGGCGGTGATCGTTTCGGCCTTTTTGTATCTCAGATAGGTAAAGTATTTCTGAGTTACTAGTGTTGCTCTACGGGACGGTCATACGAAACATGATCGCAGACAAAGTGACCTATGTACGAACACAATGAGAGCCTAAAAATTTGCATACCCCTACTCGATAGTCTAATTATACCAAAAGGTGTTCTCGAATGCAAGACATACTAAGTTTTTTGTAAAATTCTGTGTTGGTTTTCTGTTTCATAGTGTATCACAGCGACGCAGATACTCGGTTGAGGTTAGTTGATACTTTTTGAGAAAATGCTGGATCGGTTTGGCTATGGTTTTGTGCTAAAATGAATCTATGAATGAAGATGATATAAATGATGTTGTTGCCGCGCTGCGGCGGCGCTTAATGCCGGTTGAGCATGCTGAACTGCTTTCAGATACTATCGAGGGGCAGCATCCTCTCGCCAGGAAAGCGGCGGTTTTGATAGGTTTTTTCGAGCGAGAAGGTGAACCGACCGTCGTTTTTATTCGCCGGGCCTCCTCATTACGTTCACATGGTGGCGAGATCGCTTTTCCAGGTGGCGGAGTGGAGCCGACAGATAGTTCCCTGGTAATGGCAGCCCTGCGGGAGGCGGAGGAAGAAATCGGATTAGATCCGTCAGGGGTGGAGGTATTAGGCGTGCTTGAACCGGTGTTTACCGTGGTAAGCAATTATCTGATCATTCCGGTGGTGGCGTTTTTACATAGTGGTTTAGGGATGGTGCAGTTGCAAGCGAGTGAAGTCACTGAGATTATTCTCGCTCCGCTCAAGCGCCTCACTGACGAGTCTATTTATCATACTGAGGAGTGGACTCGTGAAGGGCAGACGCGCACGATATATTTTTATGATTTCGGGCCGTATCGAATATGGGGGGCGACGGCGCGTATGCTCAAGGCTTTTTTGGTTTTGTTGAAACAGGGTTCGTAGAAACCCAAGGTCAGGTGTAAATTTTCTTGTAGGGTATATCCCACAATAGTCCTCGTTACCTTGATTCTTTCCGTTCGTTGACTACAATAGAGAGTAATAAAGTTGAGAGCCTGTAGCGCGTGCACTGTATACTGTTTCTTTGAGATGCGGTTGGTCTAAACGAACCCTAGCGGAGAAAAGCTGTGACATTGCCAACACCTGATGCCCATTCTTCGAGGTTCCCATTTTATCATCCAGAAGCAACTTTCCCTACTCCTGCTCCTACCCACTTGATGACTCCTGCACCTCCTCTTACTCCTATTCGACCCACACCACCGTCTCCGGATCTGTCAAATGCTGGACCCTCAAGGGATATGGATTATGAACGCACTATTGATATTGCAACTCACTCCTGGGACCTGGCTACGGGTGGTTTAAAGACCTTAACGGCAAAACGTGAAGTTCCCTACTTGTATGAGCGACGACCAACCGAGAAACTACCTCCTAACACAACGGGTGTTCCTCGCAGCTATGCCTTTTTGCTGATCGTTTTAGTATGTTTAGTACTGATGCTCATTAGTGGAGGCGTTGTATTGTTTGTGATGTTGCAGCCCTAAATAAGGGTGTGAACATTTTTCCCTTCGAGCGCCACGTATGGCTGTGGCGGCGAGAAAGAGAAGAGCCTGGGAGTAAGTTTGCGCGCAGGTGCGGCCTAGGTTTGTGCCGCTGGCACGCCGTGTAATGCAGTGGCATTACGCACAGCGTTGATGATGGCCCTGGCCAGGGTGACAGCCGCTGCTGCACCTATCATACTCACCTGGGATGCTGTTGTTGCTGTCTCCGGTTTTGGCTGGGATGCTGTTCCAAGAGCAAGCGCGAAGACAGTATCGCCATCAGACATAGTATGCGCAGGACGAATGACCTGTGCTATGCCATCGTGTGCCATTTGCGCGACCTTATTGATGGCGTCCTTTGGGAGATATGCGCTTGTGGCAACGACTGCGATAGTTGTGCTGCCAAAGGGGTTGGAAGCGATGAAGCCACCCAGGGAGTTTCGTGTGCCGGCAATGACCTGCTGAGTTTGTGGATCGATCACATCGCCGAGCGCGTTGACCACAACGATGGCGCCAACGAGAGTGCCGTCGTCCATACGCGCACTGGCCGAGCCAAGTCCACCTTTCATCATAAAGGCGGGGCCGAGGAGTTTCCCGACGGTAGCTCCGGTTCCTGCACCCACATTGCCCTGAGGTACAGCTTCAGCAGTGGCTTGTTCACAAGCGCGGTATCCAGCGGCGGCATCGGGACGAATGCTGGCGGAGCCCAAACCGAGGTCGAGAATAGCGGCTGCAGGCACGATAGGTACCCTCGCAACGCCGATGTCGATGCCAATGTTGTGTTCTTCAAGATAGCGCATAACGCCACCAGCGGCATCGAGCCCAAAGGCGCTACCGCCGGTAAGGACAATGGCGTGGACCTCTTCTACCATGTGCATTGGGCGGAGTAGATCTGTTTCGCGAGTGGCGGGCGCGCCACCGCGCACATCGACGCCGCCAACCGCTGGTGTGTCGCAGAGAATGATGGTGCAGCCAGTGCCAGCTTCGAGGTTGGTGTCGTGGCCTACACGGATGTTGGGGATATCAGTGATGTCGTTATGCATGGAGTAGAAATATCACCTTTCTCATTGTCCGACCTTTCGTCTATTGCGCGTTGGTTTTAAATGGAGCGACGCAATCGCTCCATTGCCTGGGTTACGCTCTCGTGCTGGTTGAAGACAGCGGAACCGGTGACAAGTAAATTGGCTCCGGCCTGCACAACCTGTCGCGCTGTGGCTTCATGGATACCCCCGTCTACCTCAACATCGCATCGGAGGTTGCGTTGGGTAATCATTTGCCGAATGCGCGCGATTTTAGGAAGGGTCTCAGGGAT
>CATPCK010000038.1 GCA_955652655.1 uncultured Ktedonobacteraceae bacterium
AATCCATTGGAGATAAACGCTCCATCTCTATCTCCCTCTATTGCGCGAGATCTTTATGCTCGTATGGTATTGACGCGAGCAGTAGATGAATGCATCTGGCGGATATATCAGCAGGAAACCAATTATTATGTTCCAACCTGTCGTGGCTATGAAGCAGCGCAAGTGGGAACTTCGCTATGTATAGAGGTCGGGAAAGATTTTACTTTGCCGTATTATCGTGACCTTGGTGTTGTGCTGACCATTGGTATGACCCCTTATGAAGTGTTACGCACGTATATACTGGCTGCAGTCAGGCAAAGAAACCAGCAGAAGAATACAGAACAACAAGGCAATTTCTCAGCCAACCTCATGCAGCCGCTACCCCATTGGGGCTACCACAAACATAATTTGGTAGCAGGATCGGCTCCTGTTTCGACACAGATACTTCACGCGGCAGGCATCGCTTTTGCCTGTAAATTGCGTAAAGGCTCCGCAGTAACGATCGCATACTGTGGTGATGGTGCGACCGGCGAGCCAGATTTCCTCGAAGGTATAACCTTTGCTGCCCAACACCAGCTACCCGCCGTATTTATCTGCGAACAGGATGATACTGCTTCATACTTACCTGAGTTGCCTGCTGGTTTGCAATACCGCTCGATCGATGGCTCTGATGTTGTCACAGTTTACCTGGCCACGCAAGCAGCGTTGCAACACGCCCGTGAAGGGCTTGGCCCTGTCTTATTAGCATTGAAGGTGCGCCCCCAATCACCAGGCGGCCAACTTTCAGACGAACAAAATCAGGAAGACCCACTTATCAGGTGCCAGAGATACCTGGAGAAGTGGAGTGAATGGGATAATGAGTGGGCGGCACAACTTCGTGAACGTCTACATAATGATGTTGAGCAAGCCTTGCAGGATGCTTTGCAATCGCTCCCGTGATATCCTTGTGCTCTTGAGCGCAAAGCCCTAATCATTTTGCAATTGTTGATCTTCTGCCGTGCTACTGCGTTGTACGCGAAGGATCGCACTTTGTTGATTGATAAGCGCATCCTCAACACGTTGGCGATGCTTTGGTAGCATATTAGCTGGCAGGTCTCCGGGATCAACATAGCGGCATTCACGCGTCTCTTCTGTCTCGCTTGGTACTCCTCCTATCACATGACAACGGAACGTCAAAACCACTTCCTGCTTTTGTGGTTTCGAGTAGACGCCAACCAGTCGCTCAATCCCGACCTTTAATCCCGTTTCTTCAAAAACTTCACGATGTAGTGCTTCTTCAACGGTCTCTCCAACCTCCATCCCTCCGCCAGGGAGATTCCACCAGTCGATATCACGACGATGTGCCAGTAGAACTCGCCCTTCTTCAAAAATCAATGCTGAGACCGCTATACGGAAACGTGCCGGACTTTCCGCTGAGCCTGCCTTGTCGTCCTTCATGGCCAAGCCTCCCTGAATTATCGTGACACAGATCGGCCGTAGGGGCCGGTTCACCGCGCCCACCGCCGCTTGATCGGCCTCGATACCTTCCTTACGCTCGTTTGCCTCCAACTTTTTCATACGCCCGAAATGCTATAACTTGTAGACGGCATATGCTGTGTCGTGTAAAATTTGCTGCGCGAGATGGTAGGCTTCTTCTTCATCAATTTCATCGGCTTCAATCATTTCGTCCAATACCTGGCCGATAACGCTCCGTCCGCGCAAAGCTCCGGCCCAGTGCATTTCAGGGATATGAATGCCATCCGTACTGAACATGAGCTTGCTGGCAGGTGCCACGCCTAGTGCCTGCCGTGTGAAAGCCAGCATCTCTAACTTATCAACAAAAGGGATGGTGTATGACAGGTCAAAATAGACATGTGGATAGATTGCCGCGAGGTATGCACCGAGTTGGCAATATGGATAGCTCTCATGCAGAAGTACTATATTCATACCATGATAGTCTCTCCTCTCCAACACCTTGCGTAAATGCAGTGGATTACCCAGACGCATGTCTGTATCGCTGTCTCCATAGCCAGTATGAAATTGCAGTGGAAGTTGTAGATCGGCTGCGTGCCGGAAAGCGATGTGTAGGAGAAAATCTATCAGTGGCTTATGCGCGATGCGGAATTGCTCCCGACCATTTGCCTCGGCGCGAGCCTCTTCAAAAGAAGCAAAAGCCTCGTCTTTGCTCCACTCGATGATGTTCAATCCAGTCCGATATGCGACAATGCTTTTGAGTGCACAGAAGCCGTCTTCGCGCGCACGACTGACCGTTGTAGAGAAACGATCGACAACATCATCAAAATCACTATATTGCAGGATGAGTTGCTGCATCAGAGTCTCCAGGCGCAGCATCTTGACGGCACGACAGCGCCCAAGCTGCCCCATACGTTCAGGTGTATAACATTCGGAGCCGGGAGGATAGGCGGGGTCAAGCACTAATGTGTCAATGTTGGCAGCACGGAAGAGGTGCTCTATCAAGGCGTCTGTAGCAAGTTTGTTGCGTACTCCCAGGATGGTCTCTTCATTGCGTTCACAACCATAAAATATGGCCATCTGGCGAAGGAGCCAGAGGTAGTAGACTGTATTGGGAATATGTTCTTCTGCAAATATAGTATCAGTAGCTTCGGTGCAATAACCCCGGAATTGTACTCCATCCATATGTTGATTGAGCAGCACAGGATGGCAATGATTGTCTACAACGGGAATTCCTGTCAAATCAAGCATAGCTCCTCCCTCGCACTGCTAACTTAGGGCCAGACATAATGAGTTTGTTCATCTGCATTATCGGCCCTCGGTCGATGTTCCGCTATCCAAATGAAAAAGTTAAAAAACATCATCGCGCCCCTCCCTGGGCAGCAGAGCATAACAAAACAACATAGAAATAAACCAACATCCCCCATCAAACGTACTATCGTTGGTATACATTATTTGAACGCAGACTCAAATCACCAGGACAGGAACAACCAATGAGT
>CATPCK010000039.1 GCA_955652655.1 uncultured Ktedonobacteraceae bacterium
CGGTACACCCTCACGCGCTTGCGCGTGGGCAGCAAGCTCTTCGATCCGCAGCGCAAGCCGCTTGCGCTGGAGAGGGGGGTGCTGCCGCCACGCGTGGGGCAGATGAAAGAGCTGCGGGTGCGCGTTGGGGCGCAAGAGCAAGTGCCCATGCGACTGCTGATGCTGCGCGTCCCCAAGGGGATTGCTGACAAACGGCGAGCGGACTTGAAAGCTGATGCGCAGCGGCGCCAGCAGCCCGTCTCGCAGGAAGCCTTGCGCCTGGCGGAGTGGACGATCCTGATCACCGATGCGCCCGTCAAGCGCTTGCCCTTTCAGGCGGCCCTGGTGCTTCTGCGCGAACGTTGGCAGATGGAGCTGCTTTACAAGCTGTGGAAACAGCATGGGCAGGTGGACGAATGGCGCACGGCCAACCCCTGGCGGGCACTGTGTGAACTGTATGCCAAGTTGATCGGCGTGGTGCTCCAACACTGGCTCATCGTGCTCTTTGCCTGGCAGGACGCGCAGCGCAGCCTGGTCAAGCTGGCCCAGGTGGTGCGTGATTGTGCCGGGTCCTTGATGGAAGCCCTGGCTGGAGAACGACCGCTGCGCTGTGTGCTGCAGCTGGTGGAGCGCCGCATGCACTCGGGGTGCCAGATGAACACACGCCAGAAACATCCCAACTCGGCTCAACTGCTGGAAAGGGGGCGAGTCGAATGGCCCTTAAGTTGGTGCGAATAGGCGATCCCTTGTGGTCGCCCTCTTGCTAGGACCGCACTCCCATCCCCATACCAGGGGGAGTGACAGCCGTGAATGACCGTTCTTCGGCAGATCGTTCTCACTATCTCCGCAATCGCCCCATGAGCTATACCACTACCCTATCCCCGTCGTCGGGTAGTCCCCCTGCCATAAGCCCGCATACAAAGCGCTTGCAGACACTATCTCAGAGATGCTACAATGACTGTGGAATTTGTTTACAATACATCAGGATACACAACCCTTACGACAAAGCAAAAAACACCTGTTTCACAAGGAAGCGAGGAAGCAACTATGCGCATTGGTATAGGACACCCGGCGACGATCCCGGGTGTAAAAGGCCAACTAATCCTGGAGTGGGCTAAAAAAGTGGATGCAGGTCCCTTTTCCAGCCTAGGCAGCCTGGATCGCCTGGTCTATCCCAACTACGACGCTTTGATTACACTGACGGCCGCCGCGGCTGTTACACAACGTATTCGCTTGATGACCACTGTCCTGCTAGTTCCCTTACACAACACGGGTATACTCGCAAAACAGGCTGCCAGCCTGGATGCGCTCTCTGGTGGTCGCCTCACCCTTGGGGTGGGCGTCGGCGCCAGAGAGGACGACTTTCGAGCTGCTCCCGCTTCATTCCATGACCGGGGGAAGCGCTTTGAAGTACAGCTGGACACGATGCAGCGCATCTGGTCCGGTCAACCACTCGCCGGCGATATTGGACCGATAGGTCCGTCACCAGTGCGGCCAGGCGGCCCTGAACTCCTGATCGGTGGCTATTCTCCTGCCGCGATCCAGCGCGTTGGCCGCTGGGGAGAGGGATACCTCGCTGGCGGAGCACCACCCCCGATGGCGCGTCAAAGCTATGAACTGGCTGAGCAGGCTTGGAAGGCCGCGGGGAGAACTGGCAAACCACGCTTTGTTGCCGCTATGTACTGGGGACTGGGCCCCAATGCAGCAGAACGGGCGGGTAACTACCTGCGCCACTACTATGCGGTGATGGGGCCGATGGCAGAACAGATAGCCACGTCAGTTCCTTCGACTCCAGAGGCAGTGAAAGGGGCTATACAAGCGTTTGCTGACGTTGGCGCGGATGAACTGATATGCTGGCCCTGTATTCCGGACCTGGATCAGGTTGACCGCCTGGCCGAATTGATTGGCTAAGCAAGAGGAAGCCTGGCAAGCGAGCCTTGGTCTGGGAAAGCATGCCGCGATCTCACTTGCCCTCTTCCTTCTTTTGGGAGGGTTCTTCTGCCTCTTCCGGAAGTTCCCATCCTGCCACAGCGACCGAGTAATCATCTATCGTATAGGTGAGGCCGTTAAGCGTTTGTGCCTGTGTATCATCGGTCTGCTGTTTGCCTGTGTGAGCAAGCTTGTACAGATCATCGCGACGTTGATACAGCGCTGCTAATAGCTGATAGCATTCTGTATAAGTCAAGGTGTTGTGTTCTGTCGGTTGGGTCGTCCGGAACACCGCGCCATCCGCTGTGAAGTCGATATGAAAGGGCCCAATCACTATACTATCCATTGCGTCTTCCTCTTCTCTCTAACTCTATCTTCTACCTGTTACACCATGTTCATCCTCTGAGCTATTTTACCCTCTTAGACGATTGATGTCTATTTGCCTGCAGGATTTAAGATGAAATCATATTCCACCTTGTAAAAAGGCACAGTGACATTGTAATGGGCCGCTTCTTCCTCTGCATCATGCTGGATAAAATCTACGACCAGTGAGTTCTTCGTTCCAAAGACAGCGTCCGAGTCGAGATACGGGTCTCCCTTGACGAACAGGTGCGTCGTGACCGGCACAAAACCGTCTGCTGAAATGAGCAGGTGGATATGGGCCGGGCGGAAAGGATGGCGCCCCAGGGCGCGTAGCAATTGTCCAACCGGCCCGTCGTCAGGTATGGCATAGGAAACGGGTTTGATTCCCACAAAGCTGTAGCGCCCTTCGCTATCAGTACGGAACTTGCCGCGCAAATTCATATCCGGCTGCTCGGGATCCTGTTGCTCGTACAGGCCGTTCTCGTCAGTCTCCCAGACATCGAGCAGAGCGCCAGGAATGGGTGTCCCATCGGTGGAAAGCACCTGCCCCGTCACGACGACTGGTTCGCCCCGGCCATCTTTGCTAATGGTTGCTCCCATTGGCAATTCCTGCGCGCCTTCACGGTAGAATGGGCCGAAGATAGTACTCTCGGTGGCCCCATCCGTCAGGCGATGATTGATGGCATCGACCAGCATCGTTACTCCGGTGATGTCGGAGAGCAGAATAAACTCCTGGCGCTTCTCGTCGCACATTTCACCTGTTCTGGTCAGGAACTGGACACCCAATGCCCATTCTTCCTGGGTGAGTTCGACCTCACGAATAAAATCGTGGAGGTGGGAGATGAGGCTGTTCATCACCTTCTTCAGCCTGGGATTGGGCGCTTGCGCCATACTGTTCAGTACATTCTGCGTAATTTGCTCCTCGGTATTGTTGCTCATGATCCAATCTTTCCTTCCTATGATCTCTATCTGATGAGTTCCATAGTATCACATGCCTACGCGTAGGGGCGCAATGACGCAGATGAACAAAATCATCCGGCCATCCACGATGTGGATAC
>CATPCK010000040.1 GCA_955652655.1 uncultured Ktedonobacteraceae bacterium
CTATCAGGCAGTGCTCGCCTCTGATGGGTTTCAGGCATTGAAGATGCTACGAACAGTGAAACCGGATTTGCTTATCCTGGATTATGGCCTTCCTGGCATGAATGGTCTCGAGTTTTACGATACCATTCATGCAGTCAAAGCATTGGAACACCTCCCTGTGCTGATAGTCAGCGCCGAAACGGCACGTATTCAAAAAGAAGCCAAAGCGCGTCAACTCTCGCAGTTGAAGAAGCCATTTGATCTCACTAACCTGCTCGAAGCCATTGAACAACTTTTCTCCCGGCCTTAGATGATGTGTCGCTTGAGCAGGGCTGAAACGCAGGACACAATCCGCTCGTGATGAGAGCAAGATATGCAGCCGCCGCACTCTTCAGTGAGTATGGAAACAGGAGGACATCACTATGGCGAGCGACAAGGACATCTCTTCCTCAAGGGTACATCCTCATCGTCGACCTCTCCAGGTAGATCGCTTTATCAACCAGTTTTTAGACGCTGCCTGCGACGAGAGCCGGCGCGCCATTCTGGAACTGCTTGTCCCGCCCACGGGACAGGACTCCCCAGAGGGCTATGAACTGCCTGCAGGGGAGATTGCTCAGCAGTTAGGACTGGCCCGATCCACGACCTCGGAGCATCTGCACCATTTACTGAACCTGCACCTGGTGAGTGCTCGTAAAGAGGGCACAGTGATCTATTATCGGCTGTGCAACCACCACCTGGTTCAGGCCTTCCATGAGTTGCTGCGAGCACTGGAAACCCACTATCACACCCTCGGCTCTCCCTCAGAGCCTTCAGGGACTGCGGAAGGATAAGCCCCGTTTCTTGCAGCTTCTTTTCCCTTCCAGAACAATATCCTCTCTCGAACATGGCTATAGAGGAATTGATGAACGCGGTGGGCCAGGAATTGCGCACGCCGCTTACCACAACGCGAGGCGCACTACAACAGGCTCGTCGTCTTCTCCAACGCGCGCTCGAATCACCCCTGCCAGACAACGCTATCGAGTTACTCACAAAACTTCAGGACTTGCTGGCACGGGCTGAGCGACAGATTAGCGCGGAAATGCGACTGGCAGGAAATTTGCTGGATGCCTCTCGCATCGAGGCAAACAAATTTGAACTCTCTCCGCTATGGTGCAATCTCGTCGAAATTGTGCGAGAAACCGTCGCCACCCAGCAAGAACTCGCTGCTCAAAGACTCTTTGAGCAGGAACTGCCAGTCGATGACCTGGTAGCGGTGATTGCTGACGCGGATCGCATCAGGCAAGCACTCACAAACTACCTCACCAATGCCCTCAAGTTTTCTCCTGCCGATCAGCCAATCAAGATATCCCTGGAAGTACGTGATGCGCAGGCATATGTATCCGTGCAGGACAAGGGACCAGGAATCCTGGGTTCCGAACGAAGTAGGATATGGGAGCGCTTCCATCAAGGTCAGAGACAGCCTGTAGGATCAGGAAGTGGACTAGGATTGGGATTATACATCACCAGGGCAATAATTCAACAGCACCGGGGTCAGGTAGGAGTGGAAAGTCATTCAGGGGAAGGATCAACGTTCTGGTTCACCCTCCCACTTGCTGATGAAACGTGGCACTAAATCCAATGTCCCTTCTTGTAAAAGAATTTGCTCAGATTCTAATACTCCTCTAACACTGCTCCTACGTCGTTCTAACACGTTCTGTGGCAAACTTATAAGCAGAAGTTGAACGAGCAACAGCAGCAATGTGATCAAGGCAAGAGGATATGGAAGCAGAGAACAAACAAATTCAAGCAAAGAATGGTGAATTGCTGCATCGTGTTCAAAAACAGCCGCCACGCTGTGCGAACTGCGATATAGATATCCTCTGGCAGCCAACAGTTGTACAGGGAAAGACGTTTTGCTGCACGGGTTGTGCCGCAGGGGGTCCCTGTAGCTGTGATTATTCGCTGTATCGCTCGACCAATATCGCGGGGACTATCCATTATCACGAGTGATATTGAAAGATACCCGGTTTATTCACATCTTTATGTATGAAAGGAAGTACACATCGTGGGAAAAATTCGACCTGTCAGTGACCGCGTGGTCGTAAAACCAGCGGCTAAAGAAGAAGTCACGAAGAGCGGTATCGTTATACCCGACACAGCGAAGGAGAAGCCCCAGGAGGGCACAGTGATCGCTGTCGGCAGTGGTCGCCTTCTGGATAATGGCGATCGCGCAGCCATGGATGTACGCGAAGGTGATCGCGTCCTCTTTGCCAAATATGGCGGTACGGAATTCAAACTGGATGGCGAAGAGTACCTGGTTCTAAAAGAGAATGACATTCTTGCTATTATTGGCTAAGTTTGAAGGGAAGGAAGAATTACGATGGCAAAACAACTGATATTCGATGAAGAAGCCCGCCGTTCATTAAAAAAGGGCATTGATATTTTGGCTGGCGCCGTGAAGACGACGCTGGGTCCCAAGGGACGCAACGTGGCGCTTGATAAGAAGTTTGGCGCTCCCAGCGTAACCCATGATGGTGTGACCGTTGCGAAAGAGATCCAGCTTGAGCACCCATTTGAGAATATGGGCGCTCAACTGCTCAAAGAAGCTGCCACAAGAACTAATGATGTTGCTGGTGATGGCACGACTACTGCTACCGTGCTGGCACAGGCGATTGTCAATGAAGGTCTCAAGAATCTGGCCGCGGGCGCCAATCCCATGCAGCTCAAGTATGGTATCGACAAGGGTACCGAAGCTCTCGTCGACTATATCCGTTCTGTAGCAATCCCCGTTGAAGACAAGAAAGAGATCGCCCAGATCGCTGCTATCTCGGCTGCTGACGAGCAGATAGGTAACCTCATCGCCGAGGTGATGGATCGCGTTGGGAAAGAGGGCGTTATTACGGTTGAAGCCTCCCGGGGAATCAACTTCGAAACCGAGTATGTCGAAGGTATGCAGATCGACAAAGGGTACATTTCCGCGTACTTCGTGACGAACGCAGAAAAGATGGAAGCTTCCACCGAGAATGCCTACATCCTGATCACGGATAAGAAGATCAGCGCTGTGCAGGACATCTTGCCTGTTGTCGAGAAGATGGTACAGCAGGGACGGCGTGAAATCGTCATTATCGCGGAGGATGTCGATGGTGAGGCACTGGCTACGCTGGTTGTCAACAAACTGCGCGGTATTCTCAATGTCCTGGCTGTGAAGGCTCCTGGTTTTGGTGATCGCCGCAAAGAGATGCTGCGTGACATCGCGGTGCTGACCGGTGGAACGGTCATCAGCGAGGAGATGGGACGCCGCCTGGATAGCGCAACTCTGGAAGATCTTGGTTCCGCTCGCCTGGTGATTGCGCACAAGGATGATACGACGATTGTTGAGGGTCATGGTGACCCCTCCGAAATTCAGGGTCGCATCCGCCAGATTAAGGCGCAGATCGAGGAGACCACCAGCGATTATGATCGTGAGAAACTGCAGGAGCGCCTTGCCAAGCTGTCCGGTGGAGTAGCGCTGATTCGTGTTGGTGCGGGTTCAGAGGTTGAGCAGAAGTATCGCCAGACTCGTGTCGAGGACGCGCTCTCTGCCACCCGCGCGGGCGTCGAAGAAGGCATGGTTCCAGGTGGTGGCGTTGCGCTGCTGAA
>CATPCK010000041.1 GCA_955652655.1 uncultured Ktedonobacteraceae bacterium
CAGTGCTTCTTCTCATGGTAATTGTCACGACATCTTTATGGAGGGCCTTCCTCGGCAATTTTCGTACAAAACCACGTTATGCCTTTGGTGTTCCTGATCTTCTTACTCTGTTTTTGGGAAGGGCGATAGGCAGTGTTCTGTTTGGACAACAGGTCTTCCGTCCCCACGTTCGTGTACATTTGACTTCACTTTGCAATAAGCAAGCCGGCTCTGAAATTGGTTTTATTGATCTATTGACTTTGGGAATACGTTTTGTTATGTTGTATATTGAATTTGTGCAAAATGCAAAAAAGCTGATCTTAATTATAATTGATCTGATTATAATAGAAAGGTCAGCAGTGAACATTGAAAATTTGATTGTATGCATTTGTAGCGTTTAACGATCTCTTTCTGAAAAAACTTCGCTTTCATCATGCTCCACTCCCCCCTTGAAGCATGATTTGCTGTGATGAAAGAGCATCATATCTTCAATGCCTGCTTTGCATGATTGCGCACAGTAGCTCTTCAATAAAGAGACATACCAGTAATCCACGACTAGTGTATGAGTCGTATAACATTATGGATCATATCGCTTCATTTTTCATGATTATTACTTATGAGTATGTGAGGAGGTAATAGGTTTGCATCAAAATGGTATTGAAGGTATGAAACGTTCTCTCGTTCCACCCATTGACAATAGCTTTAAAAGTGTAACCATTGAGAAGCGCATGGATATACCACTGCTTCCAGGGAGCGAGCGGCAGCCGTTGATGGCGTGGAATACTACGCAGCAAGACTTTCCCCAGGAGCTCTGTATGCCGCAATTAGTAGAGCGGCAGGCCCAGGCCAAGCCGGACGCACCGGCACTCTTCATGGATGGTCAGTCGCTTAGTTATCGACAGCTGAACGAACAGGCCAACCAGCTGGCCCATTACTTACGAGCATGTGGCGTGGGACCCAATGTGCTTGTGAGTAGCTGTTTTGAACGTTCCCTGGATATGGTTGTGGCCCTGCTCGGGATCTCCAAGGCGGGAGGCGCCTATGTGGCGCTGGACCCATCCTACCCGTCTGAACGGCTCTCTCTCATGATGAAGGATGCACGAGTGCCTGTGTTGGTGACGAAGCAGCAGACGGCAGAGCGCTTTATGCTGCAAGAGACAAGGATGATCTGCCTGGATGCTGATGCGGAAATGCTGGCAAGTATGAGCAGGTCTGATCCCGAGCCTGTGGTTACCGCCGCTGATTTAGCTTATGTCGTCTACACATCAGGTTCTACAGGTCAACCGAAAGGGGTTCAGATCACGCATCGCAGCCTGCTTAACCTCATGTTCTGGCATCAACGAACCTTTGAGGTACAGGCTTCCGACCGGGCGACACAATTTGCCAGCCCCGCCTTTGATGTCACGGGTGAGGAGTTATGGCCTCATCTTGTGTGTGGCGTTTGTGTTTATCTCATTGATGAAGACATCCGTTTTGACCCTGTAGGCATGCGTGACTGGCTAGTCAGGCATGCTATCACACTGGCAATCCTCCCCACCGCCCTGGTGGAAAGCCTTATAGCTCTGGAGTGGCCCTCATCCTGCGCGCTGCGAGTCGTGCTGACTGGAGGAGATACCCTGTATCGCTATCCGCCTGCCACCCTACCCTTCGCGCTGATCAATAACTATGGTCCAAGCGAGACGACGGTTGTCGCTACAGCTGGACGTGTCTTTCCTGATGAGGATACTACAATGCTCCCTTCAATCGGCCGCCCGATTGCTAACGCGCAGATCTATATTCTGGATGAGCAACTGCAGCCGGTTCCCGTCGGCGTGCTAGGTGAGCTTCATATTGGCGGAGCTGGACTGGCCAGGGGCTACCTCGATCGTCCCGAACTCACCGCGGAAAAGTTCATCCCTAACCCTTTCATTGACGAGCCCGGGGCGCGCCTGTATAAGACAGGTGACCTGGCGTGTTATCTGCCCGATGGTCAGATCATGTTTATGGGACGCACGGATTTTCAGATCAAAATCCGTGGTTACCGGATTGAACCAAACGAAATCATGCATGCACTCAACCGGCACCCGGCTATTGCGGCGAGTATAGTGGTGGCCCGTGAAGATTCACCTGGGAATAAGCGCCTGGTGGCCTATATCAACCTGGTCCCGGGTGGGGACGTTACCGTCAGCTCCTTGCGTAATGCTCTTCTCCAGCACTTACCCGAGTATATGGTGCCCTCCACATTTGTCATACTGGATGAATTTCCAGTAAATGCCAACGGGAAAGTGAGCGGGTCTGTTCTACCTATGCCAACTGCAACAAATACGCTGCGCAATGAAGAGATCACCGCTCCTCGCACCCCGACGGAAGAGCGCCTGGTTGAAATCGTGGCGGCCATCCTGGAAGTTGATGAGGTAGGCATAGATGATAACTTTTTCCACCTGGGCGGGCACTCACTCCTGGCTGCGCGCCTGATTGCTCGCATCGAGCAGGTTTTTGGCAAGAAGATTTCCCTCTCGACCATGTTCGCAGGGCCAACGGTAGAACAGCTGGCCAGAGCCCTCCAGCAGCAAGAAGCTATACAGTCGCGCGCGCCTCTGCTGGCTGTGCAGGCCAGCGGATCGCGGCGTCCCTTCTTCTTTTTACATGGCGATTGGACGGGTGGAGCTTTCTATTGTTTTGACCTGTCACATGCGCTGGGATCAGAGCTGCCATTTTATGTACTGGAGCCATACAAGTTTGGCGGACTCCAGGTTCTTCCGACCATAGAGGAGATAGCCGCGGCTCACCTGGAGTCGCTGCGAGCTGTACAGCCAGTAGGGCCGTATCGGCTGGGAGGCTTCTGTAACGGCGGCCTGGTTGCGTATGAGATGGCCCGGCAATTGTATGCAGCAGGACAGGAAGTAGAACAACTGCTTTTGATCAGCCCTACTACTCCTATCCATGCTAGACTTCCTATCTCTGTCAGAGTAATGCGTAAAGTCATTGGTGGCCTTACTCGCTTCCTGCGGACTGGCGCGGACAAACAGGCGGACTGGTTCCTGCGTACAAGACATGCGCTGCGACATGTATACAGGTTTCTGCGCCCTTCCAACAGCAGATTGTTAGACTTTGCCCAACTAGTTGAGCTTGACCAGCGCCTTAATAACATGTTTCCACCCGTAGAGGCCTTGTACAAAGATTACGTGGGTGTCCTTACCTGGCTGGCATCGGGCTATATGCCCGACATCTATCCCGGCAAGATTACCTTCCTTTGGGCGCGCGATGAACTTTTCATTAAGGATGAGTGGCGTGAAATTGTAGAAGCGAAAGATAAAGACACGATTGAAAACTATTTTGTGCCGGGTACACACATGTCTTGTGTCACAGAACATATCCAGGACGTCGCAGAACGCTTACGTTTGTGCTTAAGCGAGATGTAACAGACCGGATAAATAGATAGCGGATCTTTCTGTACGAGCCGCGGGTGCGGGCCCACCATCGCATCCCGGCTGGGCGAACGAACTGGAGGTACTTCAGGTTGCGCTGTTTCGCGGAGGGGCTTTCGAAGGCGCAGGTGGCGCGCTTTGTGGAAGCCAAAGATGGACTGTCAACTGAGAGGATCTATATCGTCCGGACCCCGTTACGTGGTATGATAGATGGCATCGTGCGACGGGATGGGGAGGCTTTGGTACGGGCGGGAGCGATTGCGGCCGGGCTGGCAATCACTGTTGTAGGTTACGCCACCGGTACGATCAAGCGTCTTGTCGTATGCGAAGCAGGAAACGAGAGCGTCTCGGAGAATGTCAAGTCATCATTGCCCGCGGAAGGATTACCGATACGGTGAGGAAACTACTTTATCACTGGATAAAGACGAATTGGACCATGTTGATCAATGCCGGTTCACTTGTCGGGACAACAGCGGTCACTGGCATATTCGGGTTCGCGTACTGGTGGGTGGCTGCCCGGCTCTTTCCGCCCGCGTCTGTAGGCCTGGCCTCGGCGGAAGTCTCCGCCATGCTGCTGCTGGGCCTTCTGTGCATCTTAGGGCTGGGAACGCTGTTGATCGGTGAATTGCCGCGTCAATCTGGCAAGGAGGCGTCACTCATCAGCGCTGCGCTGTTGCTGGTTGGTGGGGTAGGCATCGCCGGGGGTATTGTCTTCGCGCTTGTCGCATCATTTGTCTCGGCAGACTTTCAAGAATTGCGGGGAAGTACCGGCGATATCCTGCTCTTTGCTGCTGGTGTCGGCCTGACGGCGAGTACAACGGTGCTTGACCAGGCCCTGATCGGGCTGCTGAGGGGAAGCATCCAATTCTGGCGCAACGCGCTTTTTGCCGGGGCAAAGCTTGTTTTTCTCGTGCTGGCTGGTTTCTTGCTGCTCAAAGGGGGGGAGATAATTTATGGCACCTGGGCTGCCGGTAATGTGCTCTCGCTGCTGCCGCTACTTGGATTGGTAGCGTTGAAAAGAGGCAGCCTGGGAAGCACGGTGAGGCCGGATTGGCGTTTGCTGCGCCGACTGGGACTGCCGGCGCTCCAGCATCACGTCCTCAATTTGATCGTACAGGCGCCGACCTCGGCCATGCCTGTGCTGGTCACGATCCTGCTGTCTGCTACCACGAATGCCTGGTTTTATATTGCCTGGATGATCTCTGGCCTCGTGTTCATCGCGTCATACGCACTGACCACCGTCCTCTATGCGATCAACTCCGCTCAGCCCTCTGAACTTATGCGTAAAATTCGTCTGACCCTTGGCCTGGGTCTGGCGACGTGCATTCTGAGTAATGTGCTGCTGCAGCTTGGTGCAACGCAGGTCCTGGATCTCTTCGGGCATATTTATGCGCAACAAGCAGCCTGGAGCCTGCGCATCCTGGCGCTAGCAGCCTTTCCCATGATCATAAAATTTCACTATATAGCCGTCAGTCGTATTCATAGCAAGATGGTACGTGCTGTGCTGCCAGTAGCCATGGGGAGCGTGCTTGAACTGGGGATAGCGGCAATCGGGGCGCATATGGATGGCCTGATTGGTTTGAGTTTCGGCTGGGTTGTAGCCGTGTGTATTGAGGCTGTCTTTATGTTTCCCGCTGTATACCGGGCCGCTTTCCCTGCAAAGAACACATTAGAACTGCCAGGAGAGCAGCCCGCATCGGTGAACGTCAGGCGCTGTCCGCGATGCGACGCCATTTTGCCCGCCAATGCCAGTTTTTGCGCGAAGTGCGGAGTGCAGATAGACGGGGAGAAACTCGAAGAACTGTATCTAATACACATATGACGCTGCCAACGAACGAGTTCGTGTATATATCAGAGGAATCCGTATCATTAAAAAAAAAAGAGGGGGGGCGGGGAGAGGCGTGGG
>CATPCK010000042.1 GCA_955652655.1 uncultured Ktedonobacteraceae bacterium
CTCTTAAAGCCTAACATTTCCAAGCGTTTGAGATACACAGTGCAATCCTACTCTTCTTCCGTCAGTATCTGTTCATGTTGCATGATGATACCATAGAGCGGTACTTCCGTCGAGTAGGTTATACTGAAGCGGGAAATTAAGTGTTTAAGCTCTTACATTTCTTATAAGTGACACGAGCCCTCGAGAAGAAAGGATACAGTATTGTACCAGGCGGTCTCAACGCTTCTGCTTGACAAAGAATGCTATAATTCCTCAAAGATCAATTTTGGTGATTAACGAAATTGATGGGATCTATGGTACCTCGCGTCTTCGAGGAGTAAGATCCAATATTGTATCGTTATTTTTAGGTATTTCTACGTAATGAACAGATTAGTATTGGAGATGGCGGATGTCTCAGGGCAAAGAACATCCTTCTGGCGATGAAGCCGTGAAAACCGTCCTGGTGGTAGAGGATGACACGGGTATCGGTTCATTTCTTGTCCAGGCCATTTCGCAGGAAACTCCCCACCATGCCATGCTAGTCTCAGATGGCTTGCAGGCTATTAAAGCTGTTTCAAATATCAAACCGAGCCTTTTTATCCTGGACTATCAACTACCACGAATGAACGGCTTAGAGCTCTACGACCACCTGCATGCGACAAAAGGACTGGAACAAATACCGGCGATCGTAATCAGCGCTCGCCTCCCAAAAAGTGAGATTGCGAAACGGAATATTATCGCTATGAGCAAACCACTCGAACTTGATGACTTTTTGCAAACTATTGAAAGGTTATTGGCTGAATGACTGCCACCCATCCACTCTTGCAGCGTATCCACAATTCTTCGCCCTGCCAGCAATAGCTCTCGGAAGGCATATCGCACATAGCATGATGGCTATAGGAAGTGGCTTTCCGTACAGCGATACGCTCACTACCTATGCTCAATGTAACAGATCCACTCCAGTTTGCTACACCACAGATAAAATTATAGATATGCGCGGCGTCCCACTCAGCAACAGGTACAACGAAATCTTCATCTTCAGGGAATCCGTGGTAACTACTCTTGTTTTCGTCCTGGGATAGGGAGATTGTGCTCCTTCTATACAGCTTCCATAAAGTATGGCAGAGTAAATTCCCACCGATCCGGGCACACTCTCGCTCTAGTTGCGCGTAGCTCATGCCCTCAGCCACAGGTATTACCTCCTGAGCCAGCATATCACCGCTATCCATACCTTCATCCATGAAATGAACGGTGACTCCTGTTTGCTTATGTCCCAACCGGAACGTCCAGAATAAAGGTACCGGGCCACGATTTGCGGGCAACAACGACGGGTGTACATTGAGGCAACCCAGGGGCGCTATTTCTAAGATAGCACGTGGAATACGCTGCGAAAAGCAAACCACACAGATAACATCTGGTTGATATGTAGTGAGGGTCGAGACAGTAATGGGATCTGATAAACGATGTACCTCCCATAAAGGTATCTTACGCTGCCAGGCCAGTTGTACTATGCTGCTTTCAAGTGATGAATTGAGCACAGGCAGCGTAGAATGTACTGGATGAACTGGCTCTCGTCGATATAGCGGCAACTGGTCGGAGCCAAGGCTCTGGACCTGGTCTGCGGGTATGACTACCGCACACACTTCAATACCGCTCTCTAATACAGCACGCAGGGATGGCAATGAAAAACTCCCCTGCATCCCAAAAAAGAGGACACGCGGGCGACCTTCCATAAATTTGACAGGAGCCTCCACATCATGTAGTATCTATATTGTACATAGTATAGTGCAATCTGCAGCAACAGGAGTATCTATCATGGCACGCATGGTCAAATGTGTCAAACTGGGACGCGAACTCCCTGGTCTGGATAAACCACCATTTCCAGGAGAGTTGGGTAAACGCATCTATGAGAATATATCAAAACAAGCCTACGATATGTGGCCCGCACAGAGCACGCTCATCATCAACCACTATGGCTTGAATATGGCTGATCCCGAAGCTCGTAAATTGCTGCGTGAGCAAATGGAAGAATTCTTCTTCGGCCAGGAGGCAAAAATGCCAGAGGGCTGGGTGCCGGAGACAGAAAGTACAGATACTCCAGAACCAGCAGGAGCCGGCGCAAAAGGTGGATCGCAGGGTAGCAAAGGTGGCGGTGGAGCACCTAGTAAAAAATGAGGTTTCCTGGCGATATCCTGCTCATTTCTTGCTATGAACTGGGCCATCAGCCCTTTCATCTCGCCTCTTTATGTGCCATGCTTCAGCAGGCCGGGTATGAGCCTGTTACTGTGGATACAGCTGTTGAAACACTGACTGAAGAAGCCATTAGCCGAGCACGATTAGTCGCTATTTCTGTGCCGATGCACACCGCATTACGCCTGGGACAACAGGTCGCGCTGCGTGTGCGTTCAATCAACCCATCTGCAACAATCTGTTTTTATGGTCTCTATGCCCTTCTCAACGCTGATTATCTATTACAAGATACGATCGATGCAGCCATTGGAGGGGAATATGAAGGGCCATTCCTCAATTATGTAGCTGCAGTCGAGCAAGGTAAAACTGAGAGTATGGCAGGAGTCGCCACCCGATTATCCAAAAGTGGTCCCTGGATCAAGCGGACTTCTTTCATAGTACCCGCACGCCTGCAGCTGCCTGCTCCTGATCACTATGCACGGTTGGAGACAAACGGCGTAGCGTCACTGGCTGGCTATACTGAAACTACTCGTGGTTGTAAACACACCTGCCTGCACTGCCCTATTACTCCCATTTATAACGGACGTTTCTTCGCCGTACCAGCAGAGATCGTGCTGGCTGATATCCGCGCACAGGTAAAGCAGGGAGTAGGCCACATTACATTCGGTGATCCAGACTTCTTCAATGGTCCCGGTCACGCCATGCGTATTACCCGCGCACTTCATCAGGAGTTCCCAGGTATCACTTTTGATGCCACAATCAAAATAGAGCATCTGTTAAAGCATCGACACCTGCTCCCAGAATTGAAGAGCCTGGGTTGCGCCTTCATTGTATCTGCTGTGGAGTCCCTCAATGACAATGTCCTTCGCCATCTTGATAAAGGCCATACAAGTGCAGACGTAGCGGAAGCTTTTGAACTGATGGCACAGGTGGGAATCCCCTTACGACCCTCACTGATGCCTTTCTCTCCCTGGGAGACCTTGGAGAGCTATATCACACTACTGAACTTTTTTGAAGAGCAGCGGCTCATCGAACAGATTGATTCCGTTCACTTTTCGATACGTCTGCTGGTACCTCCCGGCTCGGCATTGCTTGATACAGCAGATAGCCCACAATGGTTAGGAGAACTTGATTCTGCTGCTTTTACGTACCGCTGGCGGCATCCTGATAGCCGCATGGACGTTCTGCATCAGAAGGTTGCCACATTAGTAGAAAGAGCCGAACGCGCGAAATCCAGCCCTATCGAAACATTCTTCCATATCAAAGCTATGGCGCTGGCCCCTACAGGAAAAGACCTGAACGTGGAAGAAGCAGTGCAAGAGTATGGTAGCCCCAGGGTCTTGCCTCACCTCACCGAATCCTGGTTCTGCTGAGCAGAGCCTACCGC
>CATPCK010000043.1 GCA_955652655.1 uncultured Ktedonobacteraceae bacterium
CCCCTACGGGTACGAAGTCGCTTCCGAGGCGAAGTCATGAGGAGCCTACCTGTATAAGGACAGCCGCTCCTCTGCGCTCCCTGCTTTTTCACCACTATTCAACCAGATTTGATATTACAAAGGATCACATTGACGTTTCGGGGGTTTCAGGAATAGACTTACTTTGTAGCTAGTACAGTTAGTGATGAGGGTGTATGAAAAAGGTGTAGGCGGGCGAGTGATAAGGAAGGTGAAGGGCCGAGCAAGCGGCGGTGAGCCGGCCCCTACGGCCAATTTACACCCCGGTGATGGTAAAGCAAGGAGGAAGAGGGAACAATCCCATTATTGTACCAGCAAGAGACGTGAACAGTGACGACATAGTGTTGACATAGCAAGGAGGAAGAGATAGATATGGCGACTCCATTTGGGCATGATGTGCCTTTGTGGGAGGCGGGGGAGGATGTGAAGCGTCAGGCGAATATTACGCGCTATATGCAGTGGCTCAAGAGTGAGAAGGGTTTGAACTTTGAGACGCGGGATGACTTGTGGCAGTGGTCGGTCAATAGCCTGGAAGACTTCTGGGCCTCGCTGTGGGAATATTTTCATATCAAGGCTCCGTCGCCGTATAGCGCGGTCTTGTCGGAGAGGAAAATGCCGGGGGCGAAGTGGTTCCCTGGCGCAAAGCTCAATTACGCTGAGCATGTATTTCGCAATGCCACGACCAGCCGCCCGGCTGTGCTCTTTCGCTCGGAGAGGCAGCAGCTGGTGGAAGTATCGTGGAGTGAGTTGCGGCAGAAGGTCGGCTCGGTAGCGCAGGCGCTGAAGGCGATGGGAGTGAAGAGCGGGGACAGGGTCGTTGCCTATATGCCGAACATTCCGGAGACGTTGATCGCTTTCCTGGCCTGCGCGAGTATAGGCGCGACCTGGTCCAGTTGTTCACCGGATTTTGGCACCAATAGCGTGATCGACCGCTTTAAACAGATAGAGCCAAAAGTGCTCTTTGCCGTCAATGGCTATCAGTATGGTGGGAAAGCCTTTGATAGGCGCCCTATCATTGCTGAATTGCAACAGTCTTTGCCAACGCTGGAAAAAACTGTCGTGGTGCCTTATCTCTTGCAAGATGAGCAGCCTGGTGCTGTGAGTCTGAGGGACGCCGTGGCGTGGCAGGAATTGCTAAAGCAGCCGTCCGAACTCGTCTTTGAGCAGGTGCCCTTCGACCATCCCCTGTGGGTACTCTATTCCTCGGGTACGACTGGTTTACCGAAGGCTATTGTGCAGGGGCAAGGCGGTATCCTGCTCGAACACACGAAAAGTCTCAGCCTGGACATGGATTTGAAGCCAGAGGACAGATTTTTCTGGTTCACGACCACGGGCTGGATGATGTGGAACTTGTTGATAGGAGGGCTGCTGGTTGGTTCGACCGTGCTGCAGTACGATGGCGGCCCAGCTTATCCAGATATTGGCACGCTGTGGAAGTTTGCCGAGGATGCGGGCATGACCTTCTTTGGGACGAGCGCGGCGTATATTGCCTCGTGTATGAAGGCTGAGATCGAGCCAGGCAAGACGTACGATTTGAGCAAGCTGCGTGGGATAGGCTCGACGGGTTCGCCACTGCCACCGGAGGGATTCCAGTGGATCTATGATCATGTCAAGCGAGATGTGTGGCTGGCTTCGGTTAGTGGAGGGACGGATGTGTGTTCCGCCTTCGTCGGCGGCTCGGTCCTGTTGCCGGTCTACGCGGGTGAGTTGCAGTGTCGCTCGCTGGGAGCGAGGGTGGAGGCATTTGATGAGCAGGGGAGGCCACTGATTGACGAGTTGGGAGAACTGGTGATTACGGAGCCTATGCCATCGATGCCCATTTACTTCTGGAACGATGCAGAGGGGAAGCGCTACCAGGAGAGCTATTTCGAGATGTACCCGGGGATATGGAGGCACGGCGACTGGATCATGATTACTTCCAGGGGCAGCGCGGTCATCTATGGTCGCTCAGACTCCACGATTAACCGGCAGGGTATCAGAATGGGCAGCAGCGAGATTTACCGCATCGTGGAAGGGATCCCTGAGGTACTCGATAGCCTGATCGTCGGGGTGGACCTGCCTGGTGGCAAGTATTATATGCCACTCTTTGTGGTGCTGAGAGACGGTGTGGCGCTGGATGACGCTTTGAAAGCGAAGATCAAGGAGAGTCTGCGCAAAGGTATCTCTCCACACCACGTACCGGACGAGGTGATTGCTGTTCCAGCAGTGCCGCGAACGTTGAGCGGAAAAAAGCTGGAGGTACCGGTTAAAAAGCTTTTTATGGGCGCACCGGTTGAGAAAGCTATCAGCGCAGATGCGATGAGCAACCCAGAATCCATCGAGTATTTCGTTGGGTTCGCGGATAAAGTGAATGCTATGAGAGAGAGATAGGGATAAGGGATAGATATTCTTGCCAAAGAGTGTTATTCCGGGGACGCCGTCCCTGGAATAACACTCTTTGAGGTATTCAGGCAGGGTTGATTATTTTCTTGGTAAAGAAGTCTTTGATGTTGTGGAGCACATGTTTGAAGAACGCGATAGGATGTATTGCTTTTCTATGCATGGGATGGTGCATGAAGAAGGCGTAAAGCGCCTGGCTGGCGCTCGGGCCACGAGAGTCGGTGTAGGAGCCACTGAAATTACCACCTGACCAGGCGTGTCTCAGTCCGTTGACTTTCCAGTACTCCTGGTTGGTGTTCCCCTTACTGTCCTGCCAGGTGTAGATTGTGTAGGCATAGCCGGTTGGAACCTTGTAAGTTGTGGCGGTGGTAGGTGTGTTGAAGTCGGCTACGTAGGTGTTGTGAGATGCAAGTATATTTGTTTGCATCCATTGCTGCACGACCTGGTCTCCGTTGATGATGCTGATGACGGAGTCCTTTGTGCCGTGAAATACGATGGTTGGGACGATACGCGCGTAACTGCCCATGGCTTCGTAGGCTGCCAGTCCCTGCTGGAGCGGGTCGGGTCCTCCCCGTTTTGAGACACCCAATGAACCATGATGTGATTGCAGCGCCTGGTATTCAAAGCCGGAATGCACGCCGATGGCGGCGAAGATGTCAGGGTAGGTGGCGCCGAGAATGACAGACATGGCCGCCCCCGCGGAGATGCCCGCCACGTAGATGCG
>CATPCK010000044.1 GCA_955652655.1 uncultured Ktedonobacteraceae bacterium
ATTACCGAGCAATTGCCTCGTAAGCAGGCCACTGGAGCACAGAAGCCTCTTCCCAATACTACTGGGAAAAGAACATCGAGTTCCCCTGAATGGACGCTTCCAGAGCAGGAGACTCCGTCAAATGGGCACCTGCAAAGCCTCTCTCCTTCGCGGAAAACGGGTGGCGTTCAACCTCTTGAAGAACTGCAAGAGGGCGATTCTCCAACCCTACCAAATATGAGCAAGATAAGCTCACAGCGGGCAGCGAAGTGGAACTACTCCGTGCTGGTTGCCACCCTGCAAACATTGGGGTATTCCACTACTGGTTTCACCGCCACGGCGGTCGCGAGCCTGGACGGTAAACCTATTGCCCAGGCTACTATAGATGATATCGATATGACCCGCATGTGCTCGTATTTCAGCACGGTCCTGCAAGGGGTTCAACAGTCATTGCATGAAGGGAACGGGGGAGACTACGAGGGTACCGTTATAACCAGCGCTAACCGCCATATCCTGTTACGCATTGTCGGTAGCAACAAAGATGCCTTTCACGTACTCATCACAACTCGTGAATCAGAGCCGCAGGAGAGCCTGGAAGTAATGGCAAATGTCGAAGCCGCCATCGCGGCCGCATTACAATAATAAAAGAATATACTAACGAGGAAACAAATGAGCGAAAAACATACCCCGCCCGAAGAAGAAAAAAAAATAAATCGCAGATCCTTCATCATAGGGATATTCATTGGACTGGCCTTCATCATCCTCTTCACCATACTCTACTTCGCGGGATTAATCAAGTAATTTTTTCAATTCAGTCAAATCCAACTCTTTGCCTGCTTCTGTAATGCCTGTTGTATCAACAGGAACTTCCGGCTCACCCTGCACCCCTTTATCCACTTCAGCCGCTTTCTTCACAGGAGCATTCGCTTGTGGCTGCGGTGGGATCAGCGGAGACGGTTCTGGCTTTCCTTCATGGAGCAGAGGGAGGTCTCGTAGAGGCTTATTTTTAGCTTTGAGGTCACGCATCTGGCGCTCGATCACCTGGTCTTCAGAGAGCTGGTCGAGTTGTGCCCCAATATCCCGGCTGTGCAAATCCGCCAGCGCTCGTGCGCGCGCCTCAGCCTCTAAAACAGCATCCTGTGCCCGCATCGCCCGTTCCTTCTCTTTGACCCCTCCTGACTTACTCATTGAGTCAAAGACCCGTTGCTGAATGAGCGCATTGCGTTTACGCGTGACGAGCAATTCGATGGTCGTCTCAACCTCGGAGATCTTTGCTTCAAGCTGGCGCAATGCCCCACGCATCGTAATTACCAGCTGTTCCTGGTCCTTTTGCATCTGCTGGTAACGGTTTGCTTGCTTGAGGATATCGTTATAGTGAGTCAGAGCCGTTCGTGCAGCTGTATCGTTATTCTGTTGGACCGCCTGCTCCGCTTTTTTCAACCACGCCTCCGCCTCAGCCACTTTATCTTTGCTGTGCTTTTGCAGTTTATGACTTTCAGCAATAGCTGTGGCAACCTGTGTCTTCACCTGCACCAGCTGGTTGCGCATATCGAGCTGCAGTTGCCGCAGCACCTTATCAGGGTCGTCTGCTTTTTCGATCATCGTGTTAAGATTCGCCCCTAGCAAGGTAAGCACTCGTTCCAACAGATTCATGTAGATGTTAACCCCCTCTAGTGTATAGCGGCCTGGCATCTCTTTCGAGAAGCCAGGACCGTCTTTACAATCACCTGTGCCAGGTGTGTGCTATTTCTCGCCCGGTGTAGCCTCAACGGTACCGCCGGTACCATTGGCCTTTGCACCGTTTACACTCCCCTGGTCCCCATCTTGATTCGCCAGAGCTGGTACACGGCTCATCAGGTCACCAATACGTGTGCCGCTCAGCAGTTCAAAGAGCGCCGGCACCTGCGCGACCATGTTGACGATATCACCAGTCAAGCGGCTGGCGCCAAGTCCATGACCATCACTTCCACCTCCGGTGGAGACGATGGTGACCTTGTCAACTTTGCTCAACGGCTCGGCGATCGCGCGCACCATTTCAGGCATACCCGTCAGCAGCTTATCCAGCACTGCCGCCTGGTTGTATTCATGGAATGCAGCGGCTTTAACTTTCATCGCATCAGCTTCGGCTTCACCTTTGGCGCGGATGACCTCTGCCTCTGCGAGACCTCTGGCCCTGATAACCTCGGCGTCGGCCAGACCGCGAGCGCGGTTGGCCTCAGCATCCGCCAGGCCACGTGCCTTGTTGGCTTCAGCATCACCGATACCACGCGCCTTGGTGGCATCGGCCTGACCTTGAGCCTCCAGGAAAATGCGTTGTCGCTCGGCTTCCGCCACCGTCTCAACACGCCGTCGCTCGGCCTCGGCCGCTTTCTGGATCGTTGCTTGCAACTCCAACTCACGGCGTTGAATTTCGGCCTGCTGCACTTTGATCTGCGCGTTCTTCTCAACCTCGGTCACTTTGACCGCTTCGGTGACCACCTGCTGCTGCATCATATTAGCCTGGATATCGTAGGCCTTGTCAGCGGACGCCTGTTGCTTTTTCACTTCAGCATCAAAAGCGGCTTTTTTCAGGGACAGGTTGCGCTGCGCTTCCGCCTGGAATCCCAGCGACTCGGCCTCAGCCTTGACACGCTGCTGATCGGCGGCAGATTTGGCAACAGCAGCTTCTCGCGCGGCGTTCGCCTGCTGAATCTGTGTGTCGCGTAGTCCCAGCGCAGCTGCAATATCGGCCTGCTTGCGAATCTCTACGATCTGCGGGCGGCCCATGTTGCTGATGTAGTCGTTCTTATCGCGTACATCTTTAATCGTGAAAGAGATGACTTCCAGCCCCATCTTCTCCATGTCAGGAGTGACGGTCTTTAGCATCTTGGAGCCCACATTCTCAGGGTCTTTCACCAGTTCTTCAACGGTCAACTGACCAACGATACCGCGCAAGTGACCTTCCATCACCAGGCGGATCAGGTTCTCACGCTCTTCCTGTCGTTTACTCAGGAACTGCTCCGCGGCGGTCTTGATGCTCTCTTCGTCAGATCGCACCTTGATCTGTGTAACTGCCTCAACATTAACCGCCACCCCCTGCGTCGTATACAGGTCCTGCGACGGTGCCACATCAAAAGACATCAATTCAAGTGAGAAATCCTGGGCTCGCTGGTACAGGGGTATGACGAAATGCGAACCGCCAGTGATAACTTTTGTTCCCCCCGCTCCATAGACGATCAGTGCCTGGTTCGGACCAACTTTACGCAGTAATCGTCCGACGATCTGGAGGATAACAAAAACGACGACCACGGCGACCACGACACCCGCTACTAAGAGTATCAAAGGATCCATGCCTGTTACTCCTTTTGTAAATCTTTGCGTATAACTAATTGTGATTCTGCTTTGTCTGATTCTTCAAGTAATGCGCGTAGCTTTGCTAGCTCATCGATATTTGGCGCTGTGCCCTGTGCTTCTTCCTCCTCGTTAATAAATCGTTCCCAGGTTTCGACCTCTGCAACTCCTCCTTGATAGTTGACGACGACCACCTCCTGCTCCCGCTCAAGGCGGCGTCCATCAATACTGCGCGCCGGGATGCTCTTGCGCATACCACCGGGGGATATGTAGATGACCTCACCCAGCCCATTTTTCGGGATGGTAATGCTCACTTTTCCCAGTAGCCCTGTACGATCGGAGACATCCTGTATCGTCGCTCCCTCGCTATCGCCAAACACGCGCGCGAGCATGATCAGCATCAGCATCGCGATCACTATGCCACCCACTCCCGCGAATGCTAAGATCAGGGGCAGTACCAGGTGGGTTGTATTATGGAAAACGTAACCAAAGAAACCAAATCCCAGCAGGAATAGCACAATGGTCGTGGGATTGGCATACGACAGCAACGAGAGGACATTCCCCTGTCCACTATGGGTCCCTGCCTGCTGGGTCGTTGGCGCATGGATGGGTGAGTGAGCTGTTCCATGGCCGGCTATATGTGTCCCGACAGTATGTCCTACAACAGGTCCGACACTATGCGTTGCGCCATGCCCAACTGCGGGTAAATGGAATTGATGTGAAACTGCATGCCCCGACCCTCCCCCATGACCCAGGTTTCCTAAGATTGCTGACCCGATCAAAAAGAGCAACCCAAAGAGGAAACAGGCAATGAAAACAAGGGAAAGCGGGTCTGTGGCGATTGACATTGGCTATGCTCCCTTCGGCTTTGGATAAAGTAAACTGTATCCCTTTACGTAAACGCAAAAATCAGCTATATATACAATATTATCTGTTCCCATTGTCCTTGCTTGGGTTGTAGCTATGTACAAGGTGTTCCAACTCCTCCACTGGCTCATGCAAGAGCTGTTCAAAGACAGCCAGGTAGCGCCGTGGATTTTCGACACTGCTCAGGTTCCGGAAAAAACTATAGATCTCAGGCTCAGACTGCCATTCTGCTGCGCTGGCGATCAACCATGTTTCAAAACGATCCGTATCATTCTCCATATCTGTCAGCAGGTCGGTACTGTAGTCCGGGGGATCACTTACCAGGTATGCGGGGTGAACTTTGAAAAAATTGGCCAATAAGATGCGGCTCGTAGCCGTGAGGTGTACGCGTTTACCCTTCTCCAGCTGTGATAAATATGCCTGGCTGATACTCTCGTTTAGCTCCTCTTGCATAGCTTTCACAACTTCCATTTGCGTCATCGGGCGATTAAGGCCCCGTAACTCACCCTCAACTTCACGTAGATGTTTGATTTTCTCAGATAAATTCATAACAGCCTCGCATAACTATTTGTTATAATGTAAATATAACTGATTGTTATCCCTTTGTCAAGTGTTTATGTTTAAGGATGGAGAACCACGCATGACCCGCCATCCTATGAGTCAGTGTATATATGTATGCTATACTAAAAAATGCTGCCGTGTGTTTTGTAGTCAGAAGCACAACGTCATCTCCTGCTACATGCAGGACGTCAGCAAACCATAGTAGGGGAATGACGACACACCAACATCGGTCCTTCCTCTGAGAAGGAGTGACTCATGAGAGGGATACCAACCGGAGTAGTCATCTGGA
>CATPCK010000045.1 GCA_955652655.1 uncultured Ktedonobacteraceae bacterium
CAATGGTGAACGAACTGGACAGTAATGCCGCTGCTGATAGCAGCGTACTTCCCAGTTGCTCATCCTCCGCAACCCTGCTCCAGGCTATGTTTACCCTAATCGAGAAAAATGTGACCGCGCTCAACGTCTATGACGAGGAGACGCAAGAATACATTGGCTATGTCACCCTTACCAGCATCAATCGCGAAGTTACAAAGACCCACAGCGAGCTGGCCGCAAAGTAGCTCGAATTAAGGAGAGCACAAGAGAGACCGTCTGAACCTGCGTTTTCGTAGTATTGTGATGGAGACGATGCATGAGTTACCTGTTCAACCCGGCCAACTATGATCTATCAGATCCAGCCAGCATTCCCAACCTACTTATCCAGCATCTCACAATCGTGGGAATAGCTATGCTTATTTCCTTACTCATCGCTATACCGTTGGGAATACTGGCAGCCCGCTATAAATGGCTTTATCCACCGGTTATCAGCATCGCTGGCGTGATGTATACTATTCCGGCCCTGGCGCTGATAGGATACCTGGTTCCTGTTACAGGTTTGAGTATCGCAACGATTATCATTCCTTTGATCCTCTACGCACAAATCGCTCTTATCCGTAATACAGCCACCGCTATCAATGGTATCGACCCGCTACTCATCGAAGTAGGTAGGGCCATGGGAATGAACGGCCGCCAGATCTTACTGCGCGTCACTCTTCCATTGGCCCTTCCAGTGACTATAGCAGGCATACGCGTCGCTATGGTCACCAGTATCGGCATCGCCTCGCTGGCCAGCCTGGCGGGTACTGATAGCCTTGGCACACTGATATTCCAGGGCATTAGCAACCTCCAGAGTGACCAGGTGATAGCGGGAGCATTTTTAATTAGCCTCCTCGCCATTGTAGCCGACCTGCTCTTACTCGCTTTACAGGTTGGACTCAATCGAGGGCGCAGCGCGCTTTCAGTAGCGTAAGTATTGGACTGAGAGCAAGGGAGGTTATAATAGTGAACGCTCTACTACAATTTATCGCTGACCCATCCAACGGGTATCTAGGGCATACTATCGATTACATCAAGCTCTGCGGTATTGCCATTGCGCTCGCAATCGTGATCAGCGTTCCTCTAGGGGTGCTGGTTGTCCGCAGTCCAGTGGCCTCATTCATAGCGATTAACTTCAGTGGTCTGCTGCGGGCTATCCCGATCCTGGCCGTACTCGTTGCTTTCTATCCCATCCTTGGCTTCGGATTTTTACCTGCGTTAGTGGCACTTACCATCCTGGGTATTCCACCTATCCTACTCAATACCTACACAGGAATACGCGGTATTGACCCCGCCACCATCGACGCCGCACGAGGCATGGGTATGACCACGTTGCAAATAGTCACGCGCATACAAACTCCACTGGTTCTGCCCATTATCTCCGCTGGTATACGCACCTCAGCAGTACAGATTATCGCTACTGCTACCCTTGCCGCCATTATCGGCGCTGGCGGTTACGGAGAATACATCTATCTCGGATTGCGCGAGTTTGATACCACCCAGTTATTGGCAGGCGCACTTCCAGTCACCTTGCTCGCCATTCTGGTGGAATTCGCTCTCAACTGGACAGAGTATGCCCTGACTCCTGCTGGCCTTCGCGTAAAGTCATCAATCGAGGGAGCCTGACCTGAGACGACCACAACCTACATGTTTTTTATTGTCAACTTATCATTGTTCCCTTACATTTTGAATGTATATCCAAAGGAGAAAGACATGGCACCCATTTTACGCTCACAGCGAGCTAGACCCCTGGTACTGCTCAGCATCATCGCAATGCTCTTGCTAGCGGCATGCGGCGGAAGTACCAGTTCAGGTACCACTAGCAGCGGTACACCCTCCAACTCCTCGATCACACTGAAAGTAGGCGGGAAGCTTGATACCGAGGCGCAGTTGCTCACTAAAATGTATGTCTTGCTATTGAAAAAAGCGGGCTTTAATGTAGTTGAGAAATCCCAGTTGGGCACCAATGCCGTGGTGTTTTCCGCTATCAGCAGTGGACAGATCGACCTGTATCCAGAATTTACCGCGACTGGCCTGGCAAAGCTGGGGAAACAGTCCAGCGGTAACGCGCAACAGGACTACCAGACGGTGAAGCAAGGCTACGAGTCCAACTACCATATTACCTGGCTCGATGCAGCTCCACTCAACGACACGTATGGCGTCTGTACTTCACAGAGCAAGGCGAGTAGTCTTGGCGCGACGAAGATTTCTGATCTCACTTCGAAAGCGTCAACGTTGACCGTCGCTACACCGCCGGACGGGAAACAATACGGTGTTGACGTGCTAAAAACAGCCTATGGAATCACCTTTAAGGGTGTCACCACTTATAATGAAGAGGGACTCACCTTTCCGGCTGTTCAGTCAGGTACTCAAGATGTGAACATCTGCTATACGACCGCAGCCCTGATTGCCAAGGACAACTTTGTCCTGCTGCAAGACGACAAGAATGCCTTCCCTGCCTATAACCCGGCACCCATCGTGCGCGATGACACGCTGAAAAAGGCTCCCGGCATTGCTACTGCCCTGAATCCCCTGGCACCGGACCTGACCACGCAGGTCAGCCAGCAGCTACAGGCCCAGGTTGTCGGCGGCCAGAGTGTAACAGTAGTAGCGACCAATTTCTTGAAGAGCAAAGGATTGCTGTAGTTGCTATAAGGAGGTAGCTACACCTGGCACCCGCAAGAGGCGCCGCTACTGCCCGTAGGAGAGTTTCTTGTGGAGGCCAGAGTTCTCGCTCTTCCCAAGACGTTTGAAGTAATGTAAGGGAAAACAAAAACTGCTTGCTTTGCAAAGCAAGCAGTTTTTGTTTTCCCTTATTACCCTACCCCTTCGTTGTGCTCCCAACCAGGGCATTCTCCATCGAACGCGCATCGTGTCCACGCAGGTGCTCGCGAATAGCGAGTGCTGCCGCTGCACCTTCGCCAGCGGCACTTACCAGCTGTTTCGTGCTGCCGGCGCGCACATCCCCCGCGGCAAAGATACCCTCAGTGCTCGTCTGGAAGTCAATACCCGTCATGATAAAGCCCTGCGCATCTACTTTCGCAATATCTTTGAATGGTTCACTATTTGGCGAGAGTCCAACGAAAACAAAGACGCCCGCCGGATGCATCTCTACGGTCTCACCGGTTTTTCTGTTCTTGACCACGACGGTCTCCAGGCGGTTGTTTTTCCCCTTGAACTCCGCCACTTCGGTATCGTAACTCACCTCTATCGCGGGTGACTCCTTAGCTTTGTCCGTGGCAACTTTGCTGGCCGATAGTTCGGAGCCGCGTACCAGTATCGTCACCCTTGGGGAGAAGCGTGTCAGGAAGGCCGCCTCTTCCACAGCACTATTGCCTCCGCCGATCACCGCCACTTCGCGCCCTTTATAGAATGGCCCATCGCAGGTAGCGCAAAAATGCACGCCCGCGCCAATGAAATCTTCTTCGCCCGGCACCCCCAGCCGCTTGTAGGTCGAACCGGTGGCAATCAACACCGCGTTGCCGCGATAGATATGCCCTGAGTCCGTCTCGACAAAATGCGCATCCTCGTCATTGCCAACGCGCGTAACGTTTTGTGCCGAGAGCAGTTCCACTCCAAAACGCTTTGCCTGCTCGATAATGCGATCGGCGAACTCGGCCCCGGTCACCCCTTCGGGAAACCCCGGGTAGTTATCAAGGCGCTCGGTAATTCCAGCCTGGCCACCCAATCCGCTGCGCTCGATCACCAGCACATCAAAGCCATCTCTGGCGGCGTAAATCGCGGCAGTGAGCGCTGTTGGACCACCGCCCACGACGATAAGATCATAGAACTCGCATTTCGCCTTCGTTTCCAGCCCGAGTTTGGTTGCCAGTTGCGCGTTCGATGGTTCAATCAACATTGAGCCATCACCGAATACTATGGTTGGAATAGAGAGGCCCCCGTTCTGTACCTTCTGCACATAGGCCTGTCCGTCTGCGTCTTCTTCGATGTTGATATAATCGTAGTGGACGCGCTGCTCACCTAAAAATTTTTTACTGCGTTTGCAGTCACTGCACCAGTTTGTGCCGTAGAGTTTGATATCGTTTTGAGACACAGCATCTCCCTTTCTTTTTTCAGACTATGATTCCCATTAAAGAAAAGTATCACGCATGAAAATATTTGTTACAGGTCGGGTCAGCCTTGCGTCTTTTCATCAACGCGTTGCTGAGTCACTTCGGTTTCCCTTCTATCGACATTCTATGCAGGTGTTTTACCCAGTCCCATAAACCGATAATGAGAGCTACACCCAATCCCAACAGCACTACATCGTAGACAAACACATAGTAGACATGCCAATCACGCGTATTTATGAAAAAGTAACCGGACAATGAGGCCGTGATAAAGTACCAGACCATTAGAATCGCCAAACCCTTCCCACTCAGACCCTGGCGTGTCCATAGCGGACCTATCAGCATGGCTATCCAGGGCAACAATGCCGGGGCGTACCAGGGGAAAACATGTGAAGAGATCGCCAGGATAGCACCAATCATCATGAGGGTCGTTACTTCCATATTGACCTTCCATCGACGAAGCGCCAGTACAACAAGCGACATGCCACAGATGA
The DNA here is from genome assembly GCA_955652655.1 of uncultured Ktedonobacteraceae bacterium. Taxonomy (GTDB): domain Bacteria; phylum Chloroflexota; class Ktedonobacteria; order Ktedonobacterales; family Ktedonobacteraceae; genus UBA11361. The sequence goes on from CATPCK010000045.1 coordinate 4,583, forward strand.
CGATCACATCGATAATATGTTCCTGCAGTATTGTCGCGGCTAATGCAAAATGAAAATGCTGGCTGATCGAGTAGGTAAGCAACTGCACAACACCAGCATTCCCACCCTGTTCACTCGCGTATCCAGAGAAATAGCCCAAAACTTGCCCGTGCCCCAGTACCAAATAGGGAATATAGCCCGCAAGAATAGTGGCGAGACAGGTGGTCAACAATGCCCAATCGCGGCGCCGCATGATGACGACCAGCAAGATAATGGGATAGATTTTCGTCAGCGTGGCCATCCCAATCAAAAAGCCTGTGACGGCACGTGAACCTCGCCAGGTAGCGGTCGCACACAGTACAGCAAGTACGGTGAACGTTATAGTTAATACATCGACATGACCTTGCATGGCAAATTCCACGATAGGTAATGGACACCAGGCGTAGATAATCACACGTCGTGGATCACTGTTTCTGTGCCTCAGGAGCAATGCCAACGCGCCACAAGTTACCATATCGAATACAATGAAAATCCCTTTGAGGAAAAATAAATTGCTAGGTACCAGCAGATAGCTCAGGAGGAAAACAGCCTGTGCTCCAGGTGGGTAAAGTGTTGGCACATCGCGATAACGGCTGTTTTCATAAATGAAATCACGCAGCGAGAGAAAGGTCTTGTCCCAGGGGGCGTAGACATAGGGACTATATCCATGCAAGGTAACCCTGGCATCCCACAGGTAACGCCAGGAATCGTGCGACAAATTTGGTGGCAAAGGCAGCAGCATGACGCGAAAGACCAGCGCGCCCACGAGTATAATACCCAGTTCTAACCAGCGCCACCGGCCAGGCGCCGGTTTCGTTGCCAGGACAAATGCGCACGCCGCGAAATATGGTACAAAGCAAACCATCCAGGTTTGCAAAAATGGTGCAATCAAAAGTGTATCCGCTGGCGGAGCCACATTGGTCAGCGCGATATAAAGAGCTACTGAGAGCAACAACAATAGCATAAGCGTCAGCAAGCGCCACCAGGGCCTTTTCACCAAAGACAGTGATTCCAACCCCTGCGGTTGACTAGTTGCCGGGGCTACAGGGAGTGTGGGCATATCTATCGTCCTTGCCTTTCCAGCGAAGTTGTATCTCATGATCTTTACACGAAGGTATCAAGCATACTTTTCAGCATGGCATTGCACTTGATACATAACGCTTTCCGTTAGTATAATAACTAACGTTTGGATAGCAACTGAGGTTCCAGGTTGCAACTACTACATATCCAACAATAAATCACTCAGTATAAGGAGCTAACATATGCGATTGGGATTGCAAGTCCCTAATTTCACCTGGCCCAACGGACAGAGCCAGCTCGGTAAGACCTTTGGCGAGATCGCGGAGCGCGCCGACAAAGCTAGTCTCTACAGTTTGTGGGTCATGGACCATTTCTTCCAGATAGGTGTGGTAGGTCCACCAGAAAACGAGATGCTTGAAGGATGGAATGCACTGGCCTTCGCAGCCGGTAAAACCAGCCGGATTAAGCTTGGCACTATGGTGACGGGTGTAACCTATCGCTATCCAGGCATCCTGGTGAAGACCGCCACAACCCTGGACGTCCTCTCTGGGGGACGTACCTACTTTGGTATTGGAGCAGCCTGGAACGAGGCTGAGCACGCGGGGTTAGGCGTTCCCTTCCCACCACTGGCTGAGCGCTTCGAGCGATTAGAGGAGACGCTCCAAATAGCTCTGCAAATGTGGGCGGGTGAAGAAAAACCCTATAACGGCAAGTACTATCACCTGGCTCGCCTGCTCAATTCGCCACAAGCTGTACAGAGGCCGCACCCTCCGATACTGATTGGCGGGAGTGGTGAGCGCAAAACCTTACGACTGGTCGCCCAATACGGCGATGCCTGTAACCTCTTCGCACGTTTGGGCAAAGCAACATTACAGCATAAACTGGATGTTCTACGCGAACACTGCGAGGCCCTGGGTCGTCCCTACGAACAGATAGAGAAGACTACGCTCGATTCAGTAAAACTGACGCGCGATGGCAGGGACGGATCAACATCACCGGCGGCGATGGTCGATTTCTACGCGGACCTGGCCTCCATCGGTATCGACCAGGGAATTTTCAGCCTGCAAAATGTGAGCGATCCAGAGGTATTCGACTTGCTGGCTACCGAAGTCATCCCACAAGTTGACAGAATCGTGGTAGCTGGCCGCTAAACTACTTGTACTAGAGTGAGTTGGCAGATTTTTGGGGGGCCCCAAAAAGACAACAAAAAAAAAAAGTATATTAAGACCCCATGTTTAAATTGTGAAATTTACCACAACGGGCGGAGACAAGCAAAAAAAAGCGGGGAA
>CATPCK010000046.1 GCA_955652655.1 uncultured Ktedonobacteraceae bacterium
GCAATCGAAAGGAGGAGGTGACGCGATGCATGAGGTGCTCCTGACCCTCGGCTTTGGGCTTGTGACTGCCGCCATCCTCTCGCTGTCCGCGGTGGCGTTCACGCTGGAGTACGCGGTAACCAAGGTAGCCAATCTCTCGCATGGAGAGATTCTGACGATAGGAGCCTACACCGCCTATCTAGTGCATCAGTCGACCGGAAGCGTACTCCTCGCTGCACTTGGGGCCGCTGCCGCGGGCGGAGCAGTGGCCTTAGCGATGCACGCCGCGGTGATCGATCGCTTCGTCCGTCGTGGTATCGGGACAATGCCGACATTCATCGCAACGCTCGGCATGTCCTTCGTGATCCAGAACGTGCTGGTCATCATCTTTGGTGCGGCTAACGTTGCCTACACGATCCCCCAGGGCGCACCGCACCAGGTGGGACCTTTCCTGTGGACCTCCGCTGAGGAAGAGATCATCACTTCCGCGCTCGGCATCACGGCCGTGCTCTACTTGATTATCACATACACGAAGTTCGGAAAGGCCCTTCGAGCCGTTTCTCAGAATCGGGATCTGGCCCGCGTCACCGGCATCAACGCACGGCTGGTGGCCGCCGCTACCTGGTTTCTGGCCGGCCTGGTAGCCGGCTATGCCGGCTTCATCCTCGCCGAGAGTGTGGGGACGTTCAATCCCTATTTCGGATTCAGCTTCTTCCTCATCACCCTGACGGCGGCGGTCGCGGGTGGCCTGGGGAAGCCGTTCAGCACGCTGGCTGGAGCAATCATAGTCGGCATAGTTCTGGAGTTCACTGGCGGATACATCAGCGCGAGCTACGAGATCGCCTTTGCCTTTGCGATCCTGGCCATGGTTATCCTGGTGCGCCCACGCGGCCTCTTTACCAACGCAAGGAGGACCGTATTCGAATGATACAATACCTCGTCTCCATTCTTACCGAGGGAGCGATCTTCGGGATCATGGCTCTCGGACTGAACATCATCTGGGGCTGGTCTGGCGATTTCGATCTCGCCTACTACGGCTATGTCGCGTTGGGCGCCTACATAACGCTCGTCCTCACCATTGGCCAACCGTCTCCGCCGGCCGAATACATTCTGGGGTTGCAGCTGCCGTACCTGGTTGCCCTGCTTGGCGCCGTGGTTTCCTCGGCACTCATGGGACTCATCGTCGGCCTGATCGCACTCCGGCATCTCCGTGGAATCTATTTCTCCATAGTTACTCTAGGAGCGGTCTACGTACTGTATGTGATGGCCGGCCAGTATGTGCCCCTGTTCGACGGTTACAACGGGCTGTCAGGCCTGTTCAACCCGATGGGGGACGCCCTTGGCCTTGACTTTTATTCCTACCCGTACTTTTTCCTTGGCTTCAGCCTGTTCATGTTCATCCTCGTCTTTATCTTCATGGCACGAGTCTCCGGGAGCCGATTTGGCCTAGCGCTGCGATCCCTTCGCGAAGACGAACGTGCGGCAGCCGCCTTCGGCCGTAACATCTACCAACTGAAATTGAAGGCCTATGTCCTTGGGGCCGCGTTCGGTGGGCTGGCCGGCGGCCTATTCGCTGCGTACCTGAGCGCCTTCAATCCGTCGGCATGGTCTCCGATCGAAGCAATCATTCTTTACTCCGCCGTCCTGGTTGGAGGTAGAGGAAATATCAAGGGCGTCGTCCTGGGCGTGGTGGTCATGATCGTGTTGATCCAGGAGTCGACGCGCTTCCTCCCCGAGGTTCCGGGATATCCAGCCGTCGTTCCCGCCCTGCGCGAGATCGTGATCGGAGCAGTGCTCGTGCTTTTCATCCGCTTCCGGCCCCAGGGGCTGCTGCCGGAGCGGCGGTACGTCGACCGCTTGCCCCAGGAGCGTGCTAATCCAGGAGGAGTAGGGGCAGGGCTGGCCCCTACTCCTCCTAAAGGCTCCGGGATATCCAGCCGTCGTTCCCGCGCTGCGCGAGATCGTGATCAGAGCAGTGCTCGTGCTTTTCATCCGCTTCCGGCCCCAGGGGCTGCTGCCGGAGCGGCGGTACGTCGACCGCTTGCTCAGGATCGACCCGTAGTGTCGGAATCCGTGCCGGCGGTTCTAGTGGTTGAAGGGCTTTACAAGCACTTCGGCGGTGTCGCCGCCGTAGATAGCTGTTCGTTCCGAGCTCTGAAGGGCCAGGTGACCGGTCTGATCGGCCCCAACGGCGCTGGCAAGAGCACGGCGATCGATCTCATATCGGGGTTCAAGCTCCCCGACGCGGGCACCATTGTCTTCGAAGGCACCGCGATCGAGGGCCTGCCTCCTCACCGTATCTCCCGCCTCGGGTTGATCCGCACCTTCCAGACGCCGAGAGAGTGGCCCGGCCTGACCGTTCTGGAGAACGTTCTCCTGGCTCGATGGGACCCAAAACGAGAGTCCATCTTGTGGGGTCTGATGGGGCCTGGGCGAGCCCAGCGCTCAACCATGGAGTCGGAGCTCGGCAGGGCACGCGAGATCCTGGCAGAACTCGGTCTCGACAAGCTGAGCAACGAGCGCGCGGGGAACCTCAGCGGCGGCCAGAAGCGGCTCGTCGAGTTCGCCCGGATCCGGATGGCCGAGCCTCGGCTCGTGATCCTCGATGAGCCGATGGGAGGCGTGAACCCCGTGCTTGGAGAACGCATGGCGGCGGCGATCGAGGGATTTATCGCCTCTGGGACCTCTGTCATCATCGTCGAGCACAACCTTCCCTTCATCGAACGGGTCGCCCATCACGTGCTCGTGATGTCTCAGGGCGCGGTGATTGCCGCCGGGCCGTTCGAGTCTCTTCGCTCGAACCAGAGAGTGATAGACGCATACCTCGGTGAGGTGCCTTTATGAGTAACGAAGAAGCGGAGCTCCGCGTCCAGGAGCTCACCGCCGGCTACGGGGGTCCGCCCATCATTGACCAGGTCAGCCTGACGGCACGCCGGGGTGCGATCACGGCCATCGTGGGGCCGAACGGGGCCGGCAAGTCCACACTGCTGAAAGCGGTGGCCGGCCTCATCCGGCCTACAGCGGGTAGGGTGTTCGTAGAAGGAAAGGAGGTCACCGGTCAGCCGACGGAGACACTCGTCCGGCGCGGCATCGCCTACGTTCCCCAGGTAGAAAACGTCTTTCCCGACCTCACCGTCCGGGAGAATCTAGACATGGGCGGCTATGTACGCAAGTCCGGCGTCCGGGAGAGGATCGAGCAACTGTTCCTCCTCTTTCCCGACCTCAGAGCGTCGGCACACCGGCGGGCCAGCACGCTGAGCGGCGGCCAGCGAACGATGCTGGCCCTGGCGCGGGGCCTGATGGTCGACCCGGCGGTTCTGATCCTGGACGAGCCAAGCGCTGGTCTGTCGCCCCGGTTCGTGGGGCTGATCTGGGAGCGGATCGAGCAGATCCGGTCGACCAACGTCGCAGTTGTCATCGTCGAGCAGAACACACGCGAGACCCTTCGCCATGCCCAATGGGCCTATGTCCTGGTCCTGGGTCGTAACCGGCTGGAAGGAACGGGGCACGATCTACTGGAGAATGACGAGGTCGTAGACCTCTACGTCGGACGCCTTTCCTGAGACCGTATGATTGGATGTGTCAGAACTGAGAAGACAGGAAGCAAAAAACGTGTTGGGCTCTTTTGCCCCTTCTTTCTGGATGTTAAGCTATTAGCACTATGTCCTTCAGCGCTTCCAATCGGTCCACTTTTCGATGGTAAATTGGCTCAATTATTCGGCTCATCCTTAAAAAAAGTGAGTCTGCTTGCTTCGACAGCCGTTTGATTCTCTGATAGACTATCATCGATGAATGGTGGTGTTGCTAGGAACTCCCTTTGTTTTGGTGATTCAAGCCCAGCAGTAAAGTGTAGAGACGCTCTTTTGATTTTACCCATAAATCGGAACTCCCCCTAAAAAGACCCAGTGCCACATCAGCTCACGCAGCACTGGGCCATTTTAAGGGGGAGTGAGATCAAAGGCGCGCGTCAGAGGAAGCTGCTCTCACAACAAGGATCGGATCCTCGCGCTCGTGCTCAAGCCGCACCGCTGCTCGATGGCTCATCTGCTGCTGCGGGGCCTTTGAAGTCTTTCCCGAAAGCCACTTTGACCAGCAGCACGCTGGCGAGCAGCGTCACCCCAACCACCATCCATCCGGCGTGAAAAATGCCGACGTGTTGGCTCACCGCACCAAAGATCAGCGCGAAGAGCACAAAGGCGATGGAGGAGAGGGCACCCACCCCGGACGCCGCTCCCGCTCGCACCCGTGAGGAGATGGAGTCGTGCAGCAACCGGGTAAAGACCATGCTGATCCCTACTCCTCCTGCGGCCAGCACCACCTGGGCAAGGATGACGACCACGGCATTTTTCACGACGACCAGTGTCAGGCTCGACGCCACCAGCAGCCCGGCAACTCCCACGATGGTGGCCGGTTTCGAAAGCGTCAGACGAGCCGCCAGCAACGAGCCTATCCCTCCCGCCGAGAGCACAGCCGCATTGGCCAGGCCATAGAGCGCGACCGGGGCGGCCAGGGCAAGCTGCCACAGCGGGCCAAACTCGAAGATCACCGAGAGTAAGAGCGAGGTGGCAAGTAAGACGGTGACGATGTGCAGGGTTTTTCCGGGCTGGAAGATGGTCTGGGAGATGGCCAGCAGATGGCTTTTCAGAGAGGTGCGCCCTTCCGAGTGATGCAGGTGAGGCTCTTTGAAGGTGAGCAGGGCGCCAAGGGAAATGGCCACCAATGGGATCGTGGCAAAGTACGCCAGACGAGGAGAAAGCAGCGTGGCCACCATCCCGCCTTGCGCATCTGGAGCACCAAGGCATTCTCACAAAAAAACTTTCTGAGAGAGATAAGCGAAAAGAGGAGTATGTCTTGACTGAAAAAGGTCTGGATCTCATCCCAATCTTGGTGGAAATGTCAACGCCAGCGTAATCTTGGCTCATGCACGTTTGTGGTGAAGCCTTGGGATCAAGAAGGCTGGCACGAAAAGCTCGGGGCACAGGCCTTGGTGGTTCAGGAGGTTCACGGAAGTACTTGCGCACGGTACTGCGGGCCAGACCAAGTTCCTCCCCGATTCTGCGTAGGCTCATTCCTTCTGCGTGCAGTTCCTTCACCCGCTGATGCACTTTCCATTTGCGCAAGAGGCGAGCCTGTGTGCGACCCTGTTGCGCTGGAGTCGCTGAGTAAGAAGATAAAGGTGGCGAAGCCCCCGCCTCTGCTGGCTGAGTTTCTGGAAGAGGCGCCTGGGTACGGATGAGAAATCGCTCAACCGCTTCCCCCACATTCGAGCACAAATGCCAACGATCAGCACAGTTTTGGGCTTGGGGGCTCCTTGCGTTGCCCCATCGGCGTAGGCGCCTCCACGGTCACGACTCACCATTTCGACTTCCTCATGCTTTTCCAACCAGTGCTGACAGTGGTCGCCTCGCGATCGGGAAGCAGATCGATACTGTCATGGGTATCAAGATCGACACGAACGGTTCCATACGATTTGCCGCGTTTCCAGGCAAAATCATCTACTCCTCCATGCTTCACTTGATCAACAGGCGAGAGGGAGAAGCGAAGCAGCGAACGGAGATAGGTCATTCTTGAAAGACGAATGCCGAGTTGTGCGCCTAATCTCGCTCCTCCTTTGGCATGAAAAGCGCCTGCCATGGCCTGGACGATGGTTCGCAGACGAGAGGTCAGCCGTGATGATGGCTCAACGAACTCTGGGAGACGCTCTGGAAAGATTTTTTGGGGACAGGTTTTCTCACGGCAAAAGCATTTCTTGACCGATAACTCCAGTCGAACCGTTTGTCCGGCACAAGGCAGTTCCAAAGGCTTTCGCCGGTAATAACTATGGATCGAGCGCGATGGCTTCGGACACTGGGGGCAGATGGAACTCACACGATGTGAGGTCACTCGAACCTGCAATTCCTTCTCGGTCATGCTAACCGCAATGATTTCAAGCCCATCTGGCAACGGAAGTAAGGGTGTGGTTGGCATTCACTTGCGTCTCCTCCTCCAATTTGATGGGGGAAGTGTAGCAAGTTTTCATCAAAATACCAAAGGCTTCACCACAAACGTGCATGAGCCAATTATACGTCGGCGTCTATAACTGGGTGCTGATCGAAACCTTCACGGTCCTGTGGATGGTGGTGGAAGCCGCCGTCTCCCTTGGCGCGGGGGTCCTCGCACGGAGTGCCCTGCTCGTGGCCTTTGGGATTGACAGTGTAATCGAACTGGTGAGCGGAGCGATCCTGCTGTGGCCCACCCCTTAGCAAAGGGTGCGCCACACCTTTTTGCACAGAGAATATCCAGGCAATCTGAATGGCTTGTGCCGAGATCACTGGAATGGCCAGAAGCTGGAGCAGCATACCGATGGCCTGGATGCGTGTGGCGCGCTCTCGCAGCACGAGCGCCGAAAGCCGACTGTGGCCGTGGGGTAAAGGGAAGAAAGAATGGCTGCGACATCGAGACGACCGCTATGGGTGGCGAGCACGAACAAGGCATTCCCGATGGCATCCAAGATCCCGGCGAGCACCACCAGAGGAGCGACTGCCATCCCAGGCAGGAGAGGCTTTCGCCGCAGTCGCATCAGCATGAGCAACACACAGACGGAGCTGAAGCGCGCTCCGGCCAGAGACCAGAAGGTGGTGGCGGGATTCACGCGGCTGATGAGGATGAAGAAGCCGCCAAAGCCACACCCAGAAAGCCCGGCCAATCCGATTCACCGTGGTGGTTCTTTGGTTCGTTGCGGGCGTGAGATCAGCCCAATCGCAGCAGCGCGAGCACGAAGCCCCCAGTTGAAACAGAGTGGGCAGTCCTGCCGTGAACGCGACTTCTGAGGACGGGCAGAGCTGCCGTCAGTACGGCTGAGACAGGGGCAGCCACGCCCATCTTGCCACGGGAGAGGGCCGAGTAGAACGAGAGGAGCCCGAGCACTCCCGCCACACCGGACAGCCCTCCCTAGAGCAGGTCCACAGGATCGGGAACGGATTCTTTCCAGAGCAGTGCCAGCGTGACCAGCAGGACAAACCCCCACTGCATAGTCGGTGAGCACCACGCTTGAGGCGTAGGCGCGGCGGGAGGCCAGTTCCCCACTAAAATCGCCGCTGCCCCAGTACAGGGAGGCGGCCAGGCCAAAAATGACTGGAGCAAAAGAGATGAGTATTCATCGAGAGACCTCCTCTATGCTCCAGAGCGTCGTGGCTCGGAGAGCGGTTGGCACGTTCGGCGAGCCGTCCAGCGCTGTCCGGCCCCGGTTATGGTTTGTCAGGCTGGTAGGTGAGCAGCACGACGCCTGAACCCAATGTCCTGGTCTTGACCAGTTTGAGCACTTTCTTCTCGTTCCCGCCTGGGAACAGACGTTTCCCGCTTCCCAGCACAATAGGAAAGATCATGAGGCGATATTCATCGATGAGGTCCCGCTCGTGAAGCGTGTGGACCAGTTCGCCACTGCCGAAAATCAACACATCCTGACCAGCCTCCTGCTTGAGTCTGGACAGTTCTTCCGCCAGATCGCCCTTGATCAGGGTGGCATTCCACGTCACTTCAGAGAGGGTCGTTGAAGCAACGTATTTGGGCAGGCTGTTCATCCTCTCACCATACGCCCCGCTCCCAGGCATGCTCGGCCAGGCGGCGGCAAACCCTTCATAGGTCCGGCGGCCCAGCAGAAGCGCATCGCAGGCGAAGAGTTCCTCGAATTTATACTGCTGCTGTTCAGCACCCCCAAATCCAAAGCTCCAACCGCCGTATTTGAACCCTTCAGCGCCGCCGGGATCTTCCATAACGCCGTCTAGCGTCACGTACTCGGAAACAATGACTTTTCTCATGGTGTTCTCCTTCTTTCTTTCGTCGATACAATGGTGCTTGCAATGTGCCAGTGTGCGATGTCCATCATGGCCTCCCAACGAGAGAGACCGTGCAACCATTGCTTTAGTGAGAGTATACATAAGGGCGGACCAGAACACATCCCTTGAACAACGTATAAGGGCTACGTATCTTCAGCAAACAACAGGGGAATGAGGGCAAGGGGTTCTAGGCAGAATCACGTAGACGATGCTCAGGCTGCATGGATGGTGAGGAGTGGCGGGTTAGATCAGGTGCTGGC
>CATPCK010000047.1 GCA_955652655.1 uncultured Ktedonobacteraceae bacterium
CCACTACGCGGCGGCGATGCCCGCGCCTGGGCAACAGGGCGTGACGAACGGGCTGAGGCCCGATCAGGAAGGCTTTGAGGGGACCGACATGTTTATCCAGGAGGAGCGCTCTTTCCGCGCCTACGCCTCCTACTTCGGTCGCTTCGTGGATGAGTACCGCAAGCAGGGCATAGGCGTCAGCATGGTCATGCCCCAGAACGAGTTCGACTCGGCGCAGGTGTTCCCCAGTTGTACGTGGACGCCGCAGGGGCTCGCGCGATTCATCGGCTATCTGGGCCCTGAGATGGAGAAGCGCGGCGTGGAGATCTTCTTCGGGACCCTGGAGCGGCCCAAGGCGGAACTGGTCGAGGTGAGTTTGCGTGATCCTCAGGCGAGCAACTACATCAAGGGCGTCGCCTTCCAGTGGGCCGGGAAGGGGGCGATCGGAGACGTTCGCCGCGCCCACCCGAACCTGCGGCTCTACCAGAGCGAGCAGGAGTGCGGCTTCGGCGGGAATGACTGGCGGTACTGCCGCTATAGCTGGTCACTGATGAAGCACTATTTCGGCAACGGGGTGTCGGCCTACTTGTACTGGAACATTTCGATGCCCAAGAACCAACTGAGCACCTGGGGCTGGCCGCAGAACTCGCTGGTGACTGTCGACACCGCGGCGAAGACCTCCGTCTACAACCACGAGTACTACCTGATGAAGCACCTGAGCCACTTCGTCAGGCCCGGCGCCAAGTACCTCGAGACGGGAAGCTATACGGGCTACGAAAACCAGCTCGCGTTCGCCAACCCAGATGGGAGCATCGTGGTCGTTGTGCAGAACGACCTCTGCGAGGAGATGCCGGTGCGCGTGGTGATCGGCAACAGGATGATCGCGCCTACGCTGCCGGCCGACTCGTTCAATACCTTCGTCATGCCGCAAGCTTCGCCAGCACCATAGCCGGGCAATTGTGCCACGACGCAAACCGCAGTGCTGGCTACTTTGGACATCTGTTCCCACGCGATGCGCAACGAGCTGTTAAGCTGTAGCAAGCCGGGATAAAAATGTGTCTCTTTGAGAGAGAAAAACCATTTCCATTCTCTCAAGGAGGCACATATGACCAGTATCGCCGATGGATCGGTACATATCCAGACCTCTGCTGAGTCCGTCCCCTCGACGCCTTCCTGGTTTGGCGAAGTGGTGCTGATCGTCGGGCACCTTCGCAAGCAAGGCATCCTCAGCAAGATCAGTGAGCGTGTGCGCTTTGCACGACGACGGTTCGGACACTACGAGGTGATCGACTTTCTGGCAGTCCTTTTCGGCTATGCCATCAGTGGAGAACGCACCCTGGAAGCGTTTTACGAGAGACTCCAGCCCTTCGCAGTCCCCTTCATGGCTTTGTTTGAGCGTGATCGACTCCCCTCCCGTTCGGCGCTCTCGCGCTTTTTGGCGCAGCTTTCTGAGGGGCCAGTCGAAGCCCTGCGTCTGCTCCTTCTCGATGATCTCGAGAGCCGCCCACTCACCACCGACTCCAACCAGAAGCAAACGGGTGGTCTCGTGGATCGAGCGGGAAACGGCTGGGTGGTCATAGACCTCGATGGCACGCGTGAAGCGGCTCGTCAACGTGCGAGGCCTCAGACCGAAGACCTGCCGCCAGCCTTTCGCCGGTTGGATGACGTGTGTGCCCCTGGCTACACCGGGCGCAAGCGCGGGGAAGTGGTGCGGACGCGCACCGTCATCAGTCAGGCCCATAGCTTCCAGTGGCTGGGCTCGGTTGGCAACCGGGGGAACGGTCGCTACCGGCAGGAACTGCGCCAGGGTCTGTCGGCCATCACGCGTTACCTCACAGCGCAGCAGCTCTCGCCGGAACGCGCCCTGCTGCGGCTCGACGGCCAATATGGCACGGGAGCCGTGCTCTCCGATCTGGCCGGGTTCGCTTTAGTGACACGAGGCAAAGAGTACACGGTGCTCGATCACCCGCTCGTCCAGGCGCGCCTGCATTTGCCCTCCGATCAGGTTCAACAGCGTCCAGAAAGTCAGATGGTCCGCAGTCTCTCCGACTGCCCACAGGTGCCCGTGGGACCCGAGGGCGTGCTGTGCCGCGTGGTCGTGGCAACGCATCCCGCTGGGAAAAAGAAGAGTCCGGTGGGCGTCACGCGTGCAGGGGTCGTGTACGAACTCTTCTTCACCGCTCTGCCGCAGGGCGCATTCACCGCCTCTGACGTCGTTGAGTTGTATCTGCATCGCGGCGCCTTTGAGCCGGCGCTTTCCGATGAGGATCAGGAAATCGACCCCGATCGGTGGTGCAGCCACTCGGCCTGGGGACAGGAAGCCTGGCAGTGCGTGGCGCAGTGGGTGTGGAATCTCCGCCTGGAACTGGGGCATCACCTGGAGCAGACTCCCCTGCGTACCACCGAGTTTGCTCCTGCCCTCCCGCCGCAGAGTGAGCCGACTGCCGCGCGTCCGGCCTCCTGGGCTCCTGCCTCTGGATATGGTCCACCTACCACTGCCACGTCCTGGAAAACGGGGCGCTTCACCGGAGCCGACTTTCCGCTCCAGCCCGACGGGACGCTCCGGTGTCCAGCAGGGCAATCGCTTTCCGCCCAGGAGCGCCGCCCAGAGGCCGATGGGAGTCTGCGTGTCGTGTATGCGGCCAGCATTCGCAGTTGTCGTCCCTGTCCACTGCGCGAGCAGTGCCAGTGGAATGGAGCCGCCACCGCAAAGCCCCGGCAGGTGAGCGTGCTGTTGCATCCGCTCCAGGTGGGGTCTGCTCCACTCCTCTGGCGCGATTGGAGCCGCAGAGCACATCGGCGTGCCTGCATGCAGCTCGTGCGCCACCAGCACATTGAGATGAGCCTCTCGCCTTCCGCCGCCGCCCACCGCAGATGCGATCCTGTCCCGCGCGCAGCGAGCGCACGCACGTCTCGCGTGGGAAAAGCGGCTCGCTCGCAATGTGCGTCCTTTAACAGCTGGTCACGTCACGGTCAAGCTCTTTGGCATCCCAGCAACTTTTGCGGCTTCGCTCGGGTTGGCAACGGCTTAACCTGCCTGGACGGCCACCGGGTTCTTGCTTCTCGGACACCTTCGCTGCTCCGAGTGACACCTCATGGCCTTTTTTCCTGGCTTTTTCCTCTTCTTCTGCCTCTTTGGCTCCCCATCCCGCTGCTTCTTCTCTTGCTCACGGGATCACCGTCCAGTTCTGAACGACTTTCGCTCCTCCGATCAGGATTACCTCTTCCACAAGCTCGTTGCGCAATTCGTGGGCCATATGAACGCGCTTACAGTAGTTACGACGTTACATCTGCTCGCACTCTGTCGTCTCGCTGTTCGTCTGGCCCATCGTCGTTGTCCACCGCCATTGCCAGCAGGGAAGGGTGGATCTCCGCGTATCTACAGCGAAGAGAGTTTGCTGCTCATCGGCCTGTTGCGTACCTTGTGGCGCTTATCCTATCAGGACATGCATGACTGGCTTAAGAGTTGGCCTGCATTGGCCCTTGCCTGTGGATTGCCATTGAAAGAGGGACAGCTTTGCATTCCGAGCAAATCCCAGCAGTGCAAACGTCGCCATGCTGCCGGAGCGCCTCTCCATGAATCACTTTTTGTGCTGGCCGTTCTGCAAGCGCTCCGGCGACGACTCATCGGTGCCCGTGATCTGATTATTGACAGTGCTCCCATCCTCGCTTGGAGACGTCGTGATCCCGATGCTGGCTTCGGGCACGCTCCTGCTCACCATCCTCGTCCTCTCTTACGCGGCTACCGGGTTCATACCCTCATCTGTCGCGGTTCTGGCTTACCTCTCTTCTTTTTGCTCTCTCCTGCTAACGCACATGATGCTCCTTTTGCAAAACTCCTGTTGGCAGGTGCAGTGCGCCTCTATCGGATCCGTCCGCGTGTCGTCCGTCTAGATGCGGCCTACTGGGGCTTGCATCTCATTGCCTGGATTCATGCTGTGCTTGGTGCTGTCGCCGTCATTGCGTGGAATCCCAAGCGTCAGAAGAACCGCTCCTGCTTGCCTCCCACCTGGACGAAAGAAGAACTCGGCAAACGAAGCAGCATTGAGCGCTTCTTTGGACGCGTGTTTCTCTTTTTTCATCTCCAACGTCCACCTCTCTGTGGCTGGTCCGAGATTGCCTCGCAGGTAGCCCTGACTTACGCTGCTTCCATTATCGTTGGTCTGGCTGCTCAACAGGCTGGCCGTCCTGATCTCATCCGTTCACCCAAGCGTGTCCTAGCTCATCTTTGGCAGGAGGATTCCCAGTTATGAAACGCCCTCGTGTGAACCCTAAAAGCGGATCTGTCTACTCATTAACAGTCTCCTACGGCATTGTTTATGTCGACTCCGCTGACGGCAAACTTCACGGCTTCGCTGCCTCTACTGGCAAGTCTCGCTGGAAAGCTTGCGCCAACTACGGCGAAGTCTCTGGTCCAGCCATCACTATCGGCAACGCTGCCCCCTACTTCTCATTCGTGGCCAACGGCGCCGTCTATGTCGGCTTTTATGACAATAACCTCTACGCATTTCACCTATCAGGCGCACCCGCATAAACCCTCTCTTTGCTCCTTCGACCCCCTCTACCATGTTCGAGTGTACCGTTATGCTTTCTGTTTCCAGTCAGCATCCTTCAAGATGATACTGGCTACCTCTGCTGCTGCCTGTATTTGAGGTGTGTGCCCAACACCGGATAACAGGACGAGTTCGGAGTGCGCTATTCCCGTGTGAAAATCAAAGGCGCAGGTTATTGGTAGGAGCTGGTCTCGTTCCCCCCAGATAATCGTCGTGGGAACCTGCACCTGGGCCAGGGCTGTCTCTAAATCCTCTTGCTGGTCGTACGCCTGGATGAACCCGTGATAGGCTGGCCGTTGTGAGTTGCGCACGAACGCATCCAGGATAAAGCCAGGAACAGGCAACGCATGGCCCCACACCTGCTTGATTAAGCGACGTGCCGCCTCGCGATCAGGAGTAGACGGTGATTGTGCCCCTTCACGCCTCAAGCCGGCGCTGTTGAGCAGATACATCTGGTTCACGCGCTCAGGATGCTCGACGGCAAAGCGTGTCGCGATCCACCCACCGAGCGAATTCCCCACGAGCGTCACGCGAGGAGAGCCCAGCGCAGCGAGAAATCGTTCCAGGTAGAGGACATGCGCGCGGATATCTATGCCTTCAGGTGCCAGAGGCGTTCTGCCGAAGCCAGGCAGATCAAACGCATACACCACGCATTTTTTGCGCAAGCGTGGCAGGAGGAGCCCCCAGGCCTCAGCTGAGCCACCAAGGCCATGAATCAGGATGATTGGGGTTCCACGCTGTCCTGCACGGTAGTAATGGACAGGGGAACCACCCGCATCACAGGTTCCTTCATGGGCACCAGCGAGCAGCATCCCTGCTCGAAGCATACTAGTGCCCGTTTCCCACGGGCGACGATACACTTGCGCGGCCAGGGCTGCTATACCGCCGGCAGCCACAAGTGTGAGAAGGAAAGGCAAAGTTTTCTTGACTGAAGGCATACCCATCCTTTCTTCGGGGTAAGTTCCTCACCCCGGTTCGCTTCATTCCTGTATGAGCAAGTCCCTGAGGACCTTCCCGACGCTGTTTTTCGGCAGCTTGGTGCGAAACTCGATCTGGTGCGGCACCTGGTAGGCATCCAGTCGCTTACGAGCATACGCCAGTAACTCCTCGGTAGTGGCCCGTTGGCCACGTTTGAGGACGACGAAAGCTTTGATGAACGGGGGCGCCGGAGCACTGGCGGTGCAGCCATCATCCTGCTCAGCTTTTGCGGGCATGCTCACGACGGCAACCTCCAGGACTTTGGGGTGCTCGTACAAGACTTCTTCCACGTCGCGGGGATAGACCTGGTAGGGGCCAGAGAGGATCAGGTCTTGTTTGCGACCGATGACGGTAAAGAAGCCATCCTCGTCCATCCGTGCCACATCGCCTGTATGCAGCCACCCATCTCGCAGGGCGAGGGCGGTCTCTTCCGGCAGATTCCAGTAGCCCCGCATGACTTGTGGCCCACGAATCAGCAGGTCCCCCGCAGCTCCCGGAGGAAGTGGCTCACCCGTCTCCCGGTCGACAATCCGAGCGTCGGTGCTGGGCAACGGGAGGCCGATGCTGCCAAGGCGCCGTTCGCCCTTGTGGGGGTTGGCGTGCGTCGAGGGGGAAGCTTCCGTCAAAGCATACGCCTCTACCAGGTGTCCCCGCGTGAGCTTCTCAAAGGCCTCTTGCACTTCTACAGGTAATGGAGCCGAGCCGCTGACACAGACACGAATGGTTGCGATCCCGTAACGACGGACCTTGGGGTAGTTCGCGATGGCCAGGTAGAGGGCAGGCGTCCCACTGAAGAGCGTGGGCCGGTAGCGCTTCATCGCTTGCAAGACCTGGTCGGTGCGCGATGTCGGCACCAGCACCAGTGCGCCTGCCAGGGCAACGGCCATGTTCATCCCGGTGGTAATACCATACATATGTGAGAGAGGCAACATCGAGAGCACCACTTCCTGCCCCCGCTTCGCGTCAGTCATCCAATGGCGCCTCTGCACGATATTGGCCACGAGGTTCCCGTGCGAGAGCATCACTCCCTTGGGAGAGCCGGTCATGCCTGCCGTGTACTGGATCAGTGCCAGGTCATCCGATGTCGTCCCACTCTCCAGTGGCCTGCTCGGCTGGCGGCGCAACAGGTGCTGAAACGAGGACGCACGAAATAGGGCCTGTTCGGACGGAGCAGTGCCCTGAGGACCTCCAGCCATGACCCCTGTTCGGGATGGGGACGTATCGGAAGCAAAGCTGAGAGTATGGGAACCCTCCAGCTCTACTGCAAGCGGGCGTTCCTCGATGAGGCTGGCCACCCATGGACGCCAGCGCAGAGGAAGATACTCCCGGACATCGGTGAAGATCACCTGCCTGATACTCGTGTCGGGGCAGACGCGCTCGGCCATTCCCCGGAGGGACTCCAGGGTCAGCAAAACCTGGGCTCCAGCGTCGCGGAGCTGGCGACGAAGCTCCTGTTCAGGCAGTAGAGGGTTTCCAAGGACAACAATGGCTCCAGCCTTGAGCGCGCCATAGAAGGCGATGACACACTGCGGAATATTGGGCAGGACGATCGCGACACGATCTCCCGCCTTGATGCCCAATCCCCGCAGTGCATGCGCAAAGCGAGTGCTCAAGTGATCCAGCTGGCGGTAACGTATCCGCTTCCCAAAGAAGACGATGGCAGGACGACCAGGAAACGCGCGCGCAGCGTCGCTGAGCAGCTCATGGAGGAGGTGCTTGGGCTGCGGAATCTGCGCTGGCACCCCGCTATCATAGTGCTGGAGCCAGGGCATGTCTCGACGCTGGGTAGCAAGCCTAGCTCTTTGGGGCTCATCCTGTTGCGTGCTCTTTTGCTCCATTACTGTCCCGGCGAGAGCCTCTGGCGGTCGTTTCTCGAGAAAGCGACTGATGGCGCGATTGACGGCATCTGGACGCTCAAGTATCACCATGTGAGCAGAGACAGGGATCTCGACCAGCTGCGCATCAGGGATATAGCGCAGGACACCTTCGAATCTTTCCCGCCGGAAGACGCGATCGCGATGCCCCAGGATGATGAGCGTGGGGACCCTGATCTGCTGCTGCATCCGCCAGGTGGCGAGCACGTCATCAGCCAGCCCCTTGAGTGTCCGCTGTGGAGCGGCCTCAACTGCGCCAAGTCTTTTGGTGACATAGCTAAAGAAGGGGTCAGGAATAATTAACACTCTCTCCAGGCCTGGGGGCAAGGTGAAGTGCGTGGCCACGCCGATCAACACCAGGCTGTGCAGTCGCTCAGGGTGGCGAACGGCGTATTCGCTGGCAACAGCCCCGCCAAAGGAATGTCCAATGAGATGAATCGGTCCCTGGACCTGCAAAGCATCCAGGACGACTTCCAGGTCATCGACCAGGCCATCCATGGTATAGGGAAGTCCGACGGGATCATCGCTCAATGCGTGGCCACGCTGGTCGGGGGCAAGTACCCGCATGCTCTGGCCGAAGAAGCGCAACTGGTGGAGCCAGTGTGAGGCACTGCCCCCGTAGCCGTGCACGAAGAGAAGAGTCCGTGTGGCTCCCTTGGGGTGGATGTCGATCACGCTGATACGCTGGGGCCCCTGTGTACTGCGTGCGGGGGGCGCATAGATGGTGCGGCGGTAGAGTTCGATATCGAGTGGCATATGTTCCATCCTCTCTCATCCATGGTATGTTGAAGGAGACAGAGAGACAACAGCTCCTCTAGACCCTCGACCACGTAGCGCGGGTATTTGAGTTGCGAGAGAAACTGCCGCATCTGTTGCCACACTCACGCATAGATAAGCAATGCACGCGCCAGGCTGTCATTAAGCATGTAGACATAGTCGCCGGGACGGAGCCCGGTATTCAGCGGGATGGGTACCGCGCCCATTTTGATGGCCCCGAAGAAGACAGCGACAAATTGCGGTGAGCCGAGCAGCAGCAGCGCGACACGCTGCTCTAAATCGACTCCCAGGTCGAGCAGGCCATTGCCTAGGCGATTGGCAGGTTCTGCGATTTGTGCGTAGGTAAGAACTTCCTGTGCCATCATCTCGGATGATCCTGAAACAAGCGATGCCATATTCTGCTTGACCCAGGCACTCGTTTGTCTTCGTTGGTTTCTACCCGTCCTAAGAAGTATATCATGTTTGAATTTCTAGTCTCAAGTCTGGAGTACAGACATTGTGCTGGCTATTTGGGACATCCGTTCAAAAAGGGGTATTGTCAACGTGTTGAGAGAAACGAAGTCCATTGCTGAGTTCTAACGAGGAAAGAGACTGGAAAGCCATGAGAGACTGGAGGATGGGTGTGGTTATGCAGCCGCTTTCACCCTGGTCACCTCGTCCCACACCTGGAATCGATTCTGGAAAGTGGCACGGTATTCTGTGCTGGCTACTTGGCATATCTGTTCTCACATAGGCCTTTGTGTATGGCTTCCCAACATCGTGGTTCTCCCTAGCTTTTGATGATTCTGGTCCTCTGCAATGGTTGTGCTCGAGCGAAAGGCACTGACAGAGCCAAGTGGAAAATACTCATCTCATGGAAAATACTTCGAATCATCAAAACTTGGGGAGAGCCACGATGTTGGGAAGCCATACATTTTAGCCGCAACGAGCAGCACGAACCACACGCCGGATCGTTTCATGAGAGACACCGTACGCTGCTGCCACGGTGCGAAGCGGTTCCTTCTGCTCCACCACACGACGCAGCACCGTCGGCCACTCGGAAGCGGGAACACCGTCTGCCTGGTTCTTTGGCCCTGGTCGCCGGTGCTTGATCACTACAGGAGGATGGCTTCCCCCAGCTGTTTCCTCTTCAGCAAGAAGACGTTGCACCTTGTGATACAGTATTCCTGTCGGGCTAAGGAAGAGATAGAAAATTGGTGACAGAGGAGCCGAAACCCGTCGGTTCCGGTCGGTTCCGCGAGCGTTCCCAGGATTCTTCTTGGGTCCTGGGAACATCTTGTTCGTCTTCCTTTTCGCTCAGCTAGGTGGCTGGCCTCGGCCCCTCTTCTGACAGCAAGGATCTCACTGCACTCACGAGTCAAACAGACCCCCTCTCTCACCAAGACACCACGCTCTCTGCCAGTCAAAGCGATGGGGGCTTGCTGCACACTCGACCCAGGTGAGGTGACGTGACCAGTGCACAGCCAGCATTGACTATATGAAGTATGGTCAGCGCTGGGTAGCCTCTGGAGCCAGCGCCAGGCGCCGCGACGGCAAGCAGGACGCTGCGATGCCCTGGAACGGCAGACCAGGATGAGCCGACAGAGCCAGTCAGAAACCCTGCACATGCTTGCGCGGGATCTGGTC
>CATPCK010000048.1 GCA_955652655.1 uncultured Ktedonobacteraceae bacterium
CCGTGACGCCAACGATCTGGCGCGCGCCGCCATCGAGCGTCTGCGCGGCAATGGCGAGACTGCGCCGCGCGTGCAGGAGGCTTCACGCACCGTTGACGCGCCCCATGTCGTGACCGCGCCTGCGGCCGCCACACCTGCAACTCCACATGAGTGGGATGAAAATTAGGTGGGATGAACATTAGACGTCATCGCTATATGGAGGAGGAAACGGGCTCAAAGTTCGTTTCCTCCTCCATGTAGCAATATGGATTTTATCTGCCACCCATAGTCAGGGCCATGATGGCGTTTTGTACGTGCATACGGTTCTCGGCCTGGTCATAGACAACGGACTGAGGGCCGTCGATGACGGCGTCGGCGACTTCTATACCGCGGTCGGCGGGGAGGCAGTGCATGTAGATAGCATCTTCTTTTGCCAGGGACATGCGCCGTTCATCACAGATCCAGCTTTCGTAACGACGGATGGCGTCCACCATCTTTGATTCCTCCTTGATGGCGACCAGCGGACCCCAGCTCTTGGGATAGACGATATCGGCATTGTAAAAGGCCTCGTCCATATCGTTGACGATATTGAAGCTGCCCCCAGTTTTCCTCGCGTTGTCTTCGGCATTCTGAAGGATCTCTGGCATCAGTTCAAACTCAGGGGGGTGTGCGAGCGTGACGTCGGCGCCAAATTGCGTGAAGAGTTCGATGACCGACTGCGGCAGAGACAGCGGCTTGGTGTAGGATTTGGCATAGGCCCAGGACATAACGACCTTTTTCCCCTGGAGGCTGTCTTTCTTCTCTATGCAGGTCATCAGGTCAGCCATAGCCTGGCAGGGGTGGTAGATGTCACACTGCATGTTGATGACGGGGATACGCGCATGTTCGGCTACGTCGCGGAGATATTTGTTGCCTTCGCCCCAATCGCAGTGGCGGATGGCGATACCGTGCCCGTAGGAAGAGAGGATTTTGCCAATCTCTTTGGGTGTATCGCCGTGGGAGATCTGCATTTTGTCCGGCTCCAGGAAAATAGC
Organism: uncultured Ktedonobacteraceae bacterium; assembly: GCA_955652655.1. Lineage (GTDB taxonomy): Bacteria > Chloroflexota > Ktedonobacteria > Ktedonobacterales > Ktedonobacteraceae > UBA11361. The sequence goes on from CATPCK010000048.1 coordinate 1,014, forward strand.
GTGGCCGCCCAGCCTTGTCATACCTGCCTCGAAGGAGTTGCGCGTACGCGTTGATGAGAAGAAGAAGAGCATGAAGAGGGTTTTGTCCTCCAACAGTCGCGAAGGGAGATCAAGCCCCCATTTCATTTTGAGGTCAAAGGCGAGGTGCAGCACGGTTTCCAGTTCTTCTTTCGTCCATTCCTGGGTGCTGATAAAGTCTTTACCGCGTAGATTTGTTTTCATGGGAGATTTCCTTTCTAATCGGGCTTGATCCATGTGCCGGTCTTACCGGAGAGCGCTCTGCCAATGGTTTCGGGCATGGTGATTAGCGCGGCGCGGCCACCTTGTTCGAGATAGTTGATGATGGCGCGTACTTTGGGTCCCATGCTCCCTTTAGCGAAGTGCCCTTCGTCGTAGTAGCGTTTGGCTTGACTGAGCGTGATGGTATCGAGGTCCCGCTGATTGGGTTTGTTGTAGTAGAGAGAGGCCTTCTCCACGGCTGTCGATATGAGCAAGAGGTCGGCATTCAATTTAGTAGCAAGGAGGCTGGAGGCCAGGTCCTTGTCAATGACGCCTTCGACGCCCGCAAGGTTCCCTGTCTCATCCTGCATAACGGGGATACCGCCTCCGCCGACGGCTACGACAACAAAGCCACTCTTGATGAGGGCTTCTATGGCGTCACATTCGATGATCTCCTGGGGCTGTGGAGAAGGCACAACACGGCGCCAGCCACGGCCTGCATCTTCGACCATGGCCCAACCCTCCTGAGCCATCTTGGCCCTGGCTTCCTCTTCTTTGTAAAAAGAGCCTATGGGCTTGCTGGGGTTGTGCATCGCGGGATCATTTTTATCGACCAGCACCTGGGTGACTACTGTGACGCACTGGCGCTGGATATTGCGGCGCAAAAATTCGTTGTGCAGGGCTTGCTGAATCATGTAGCCAATGGCGCCCTGGGTATCCGCACCGCAAGAGTCGAGCGGTACGGTATGAATCACGCTGCGGGCGTATTCGGAGCGCAGCAGGATAAAACCGACCTGCGGACCGTTGCCGTGAGTGATGACCACGTTCCAGTCCTGGGCAATCATGTCAGCGATGTGGACGGCGGTCTCTCGCACGGCGGCGAACTGGTCAGGGACGCTCTTATGTGCTTCGTCTTTGATGAGAGAATTGCCACCGATGGCAACAACGGCTAGTTTACTCATAGAACCTCCAGGAAAAGTGGGAGCATAGCGTAGAAGTCGGCGCTTTGAACAACTTCGGCGGCTGGCGCCTGGTCAAGCACGGTATGTGCCCAATGTTCCTGGCCAGGACCAAAGCCAATAGTCGGGATAGCGGCCTTACCCATCCAGTAGGTGGCGTTGGTCGAAAATACCCACTTACCGGTTTTTGCCGCGCGTCCATAGCAGCTTTCAAAGGTGGTTTTACCAGCTTGCACATAGGGGTGATCTTCAGCCAGCGACCAGGCGGGAAAGATCTTTTCTACCGGGAAGGTGAAGCCTGTATAGGTTGTCACTGCGTACACCGGCACGACGATATCAGCGAGGTGGGCGTTGGACAAGGCGTGCAGCTCGTTCAATACTACCTCTTTGGTCTCTGCCGGGTGCATACGACGGTCAATGTAGATATTGCACTCGTCGGGAATGGCGTTGAGCGAGGCGGTGCGAGTGCTGATGTTCGTCACGGCGATAGAGCCTGGTCCAAGAAATGGGTCGGGACGGCTCTTGAGCTCCTCGTGCAGTTGCTCGACTCCCTGGATAAAGGGAATGGCTTTATAGAGGGCGTTGTCGCCGCGCTCGGGGGCGCTGGCATGGCAGCTACGCCCCTTAAAGGTGACGCTGATCTCTGTCCGCCCGCGATGGCCGCGATAGATGTCCATCTCGGTCGATTCGCCGACGACGACAAAATCAGGGCGAATACCCTCGTGTTCAACGAGGGCGTTGCCGGAGATACCGTCGCACCATTCTTCCATATTGCCAAAATAATAGAGCGTCCAGTCTTTTGCCAGCCCAAGCTTTTTCAGCGTCGCCATGGCATAGATCATGGGTGGGGTCGAGCATTTTTCGTCGCCGGCGCCAAGTCCATAGATGATGCCATTCTCGACCTTGCCTTTGAAGGGGTCCCACTGCCATTGGCTGGCATCGGCGATGCTGACGGTATCGATATGACTGTCATAGAGCAGTGTACGTGGCCCGTAGCCAATGCGCCCGAGGATGTTTCCCATGCTATCGCGATGTATCTCGTCGAAGCCGAGATCAGACATACGGGCCCCGACGGCCGAGCCGACCGGGCCTATCTGGCTGTCATAGCTTGGGATGGCTATGAGGTCGCGCAGGAACTGTATCATGGTGTCGTGGTGCTGTGCCAGTTCCTGTTGCACAGCGGCTTGTGTTTCGCGGATGTTCATAAGTTCATTTCTCCTACAAATACCTTTCTGTTTGTTTCACTTGTTTCACTTGTATCATTTGTTTCACTTGTTTCACTTGTAGCATGCATCTTCATAAATCGGGTACCTACATTCTTTGCCAGAGGGCTTGTGAGAGTTCTCGCGAGCGGGCGTGAATACGCGCTTCATCGACGGTGAGCAGCTGGCGGTTGCGCATTAGCCAGCGGCCAGCGACCATGGTCGAGTTGATATGGTGCGCATCAATACCAAAGATCAGGTGCCAGGGGAAGTTCCTACTGCTGAGCGGCGTGGGCGGCAGGTAATCGAGCAGCACAAGGTCGGCGGCGGCTCCGATGCTCAGCGCGCCGAGTTGCGGGAAACTGGCGCTGAAAGGGCTGAAGACGGCCTGCATAATGCGGGCGTTGTGCTGGAAGGCCAGATTCAACACCAGGTCGCCGGGCATGACGCGTGGGTCTCCGGCCGCCAATTTGTGCAGGAGATAGGCAGCTTTCATTTCCTGTAGCATATTCATACTGAAGCCATCGTTGCCAAGACCGACATTGACGCCCGCGCGTACCATCTCTTCAACGGGCGCGCTGCCGACGGCATTGTTCATGTTCGAGCGCGGGTTGTGGACGCTATTGGTATGTGTTTCCGCCAGGCGACCAATTTCACCGCTATTGACGTGCACACAATGAGCGGCAATGCTGCGAGGCCCCAAAATATGATTGGCTTCCAGGCGCACAGCCACGCGCATGCCATAACGAGTCATACTGTCGTTTTCGTCCGAGACATCTTCCGCCACGTGAACATGGAAGCCCACACCTGCTGCGGCGCCTCCGGAGGCACAACGTTCGAGCGTTGCCGGGTTGATGGTGAAGGACGCGTGGAGGCCATAACTGGCCGCGATCATACCGGCCTCCGCCTGCTGCCTGCGTTCGGCGCGCAGCGAACGGATGAAGCGCTCGTTTTCACGGATACTACCATCGATGACGGCAGTACCGTCACGGTCGGAGACTTCGTAGGCAAGGCAGGCGCGAATACCCGCCTGCTCTACCGCACCAGCGATGACATCAAGGCTACCATCAATGGCATTCGGGCTGGCGTGATGATCGACAACACAGGTTGTACCGTTACGGATGGCATCGGCCAGGAACATTTCCGCGCTGGCACGTGTGTCTTCCAGCGTCAGGAGCTTGTCGAGGCGCCACCAGAGACGTTCGAGTATTTCAGGGAAGTTGCGGGGGGGCTCTCCTGGAATGGTCATACCGCGCGCGAAGGCACCGTAAAAATGGGTGTGAGCGCATAGGAAACCGGGCATGATGAGTGCGGCGTTGGCGTCAACATAGCGAGCACCGGGATGCTGCTGGCGCAGGGAGGTGTCGGAGCCAATGGCGGCGATGCGGTCATCATGTACCAGCACGGCGCCCTGTTCGATGAGGCGGTTGTCTCTGTCAAGTGTGACAACGGTTCCATTACCGATGAGGATGTCTGTCATTGAGCTACTATCCTTCCTGTTTAAAGCGTTGCTTTCGAATTTTGCTCAATTCTCTCTGAAATTGCGATATAAAATTTTCGGGGAAACAGGGGGACCGCAAGAGTCGCCCAACACGTATCAATCTAAGAAAAAGCTCATCAACATCCGTAGGGGCGAGGGCGGTTGGGAGTTGGTCCAGGTGTCATCGAAGCGACCCCAGCAGCGGGCGACCATAAAGGCCCACCCCACCGCCCTCCATCCACCCTCGCCCCTACGGAATAACCAACACTGTTTCGTCAGGTTGATACGTATTGGGCGACCGCAAGGGTCGCCCCTACATTTTGGGTATGCGATGGCATGTTTATTCCTCGTGAATTATGTTTGTTACCATGTTCATTCCTTCTGGGCCTTTGGCAATCGGTATGACGCTGCCGGCGGATTGGGCGACGGCATCGATGCTTTTGAGGCCGCTGCCGGTGATGAGCAGGACGACATGTTCATTTTTCGCCAGCTTGCCATCGGCGAGTAAACGGAGTAGGCCGGCATAGCTGGCTGCCCCCGAGGGTTCGGCGAAGACGCCGGTACGCATCGCGAGTTCTTTCTCAGCCGATAAAATCTCGGCATCTGAGACGGTAATGCCAAATCCACCACTCTGGCG
>CATPCK010000049.1 GCA_955652655.1 uncultured Ktedonobacteraceae bacterium
AAGAGACCGCGAGCCCCAGGGTATAGGCCATGCCGGAGTAGTTATAGAGGTAGGCCAATCCAATGATCAAAACAACCGTCAGGATCGCGAAGCGAAGCTGCTTCCAGGTGTCCGCCAGCGCGAGGAAGAACAAGCGCGGGCTGACAGCGAGAAATATGCTGGTGAGCACAACAGTGACCAGGATAGCTGTGCCTGTGCCTAAAGGTTGAAAAGCATAGAGGGCAGCGTAGGGCTTCTTGTAGAGTGTCAGGTAGATAGCATTGTGCAGCCCTGGCCACTTGATACTCTGCTGACCAACCGTGGCAACCAGGGCATAGGTCCAGATGATGACTACGACGGCTACGAGCACCCACGGCAACCACGCACGCACGGCCTCGCCAGGAGTTGGTCTGTCTCCCCCACCGGCAGACTCATCTAAGGGGGAAACAGGGACGGGAATGTCTTTTTCCCCAATCGCGGGGGCATCGATAACTTCCTCATGACCAGCGATATCACCAGCGGGGAGCCGAGCAGCTGTGAATGTCGCACGATACTGCTCCATGTCCCGTGGCTTCCAGACCTTTACGAAGAGGATGATACAGATAAGCGAGACGAGGGAGGCCAGAACATCAGGCAGCGCATAGCTGACAAAGTTGGAGACGAAAAACTGTGTGATGGCAAACGAAACTCCGGCCACTAACGCAACCGGCCAGATTGTCCGTAAGCTGCGAAAGCCTGAGTAGTAGATAAGCGCGTAGAAAGGCAGGATCAGCGCGAAGATTGGGAGCTGACGGCCGATCATGGCTCCAAGCGTATTGACATGCAGACCTGTTACTGCTGCAAGTGTGACCACAGGTGCGCCCAAAGCACCGAAGGCTACTGGCGTTGTATTAAACATCAACGTCAAGGTGACTGCTTCAATCGCAGGGAAGCCCAGGCCAAAGAGCAAGGCACTGGCAATCGCAACCGGGGTACCGAAGCCCGCGACACCTTCGAGCAGCGCCCCAAAACTGAAGCCGATGACCAGCAGGAGAATGCGCCTGTCTGGTGGCACGTTGTAGATCATCCAGCGTCGAAACAGATCGAACTTGCCCGACCGTACAGCTATGTTGTACAGCCACATTGCGTTCCAGACAATCCACATCACCGGAAGCAGCGCGAAGACAAAACCGTTCAGGGTTGAGTCGAATGCCAGTCCAACCGGCATTTGCCATACAGCTATGGCTACAATGAGACCCACGATAAGTCCTGCAAGAGCAGCTTGCCATGCTGGCCGTCTGACAATACCAAGCAAGATAAGCACGACAAGAATGGGAATAATACCCACGAGAAACGAGAGAAAAAGATTGTTCGCCACGGGATAAAGCAACTGATGAAACATTGGTATCACCTCCTATCGGAGCTATTATCGAACTCAATGCCTACCATTGTACTCGTTTTTACCGTTAGCTTTGATGTGCCTTTACTGTCACTCGACTTTGCGCCTCCTTATCTGATGATGAAGCTCATCGATAATCTGTTGAAACCCACCGATAATTAAGAACGGAGACAGACGTAACGAGGAATAAGATGAGGGCGACCTTGAGCAATTGGACATGGAGGGAAACGATTGCTTTTCTGAAGAAAGCACGTCGAACTGTGGCCACCCATGATTTGTGACTCCTTTGATACATTATTAAGAGAAACGAATCAGACACAGTACCATGGCGAGTAGTGTGAAAGGACTAACTCCACAAATGTCATCAGGGCTTGTTATACAATACAATTACCCCATATAAATGTCAAACAGTCACTTCATCAAAACTTCTATGGATGAGTATAGATGAAGCTTTGTAGCACGCTCTGAAAGAACGTAATGTCCGCTTTCGCCTTTGCGGGGATGGAGGTCAGAAAGAACGTAAAATGGTGGTGCCCGAGATCGCTGGTAGCGCCACGATTTACCTCTCCACAATCTGGTGTCGTTCGATCATAGAGCGTGGTCTTGACGCCACTAATCGTGATACCGCCCGCCTCTGGACTCCAATTTGGGTCGTTTGCATACGTACTCGCCGGACCCACAAGCACGACCGTGACTGAAAAATGCTCCTGGTCGGCCAGCCCCGCCTGACCTACAGGAGTGGTACTCCCGGGTGGAAACACTTGCACAATATAATCGTTTCCGCTGTCATCTACAAATGAGCCCGCTCGCCAGCCCGGTGGGACGGCAAATTTGAAGGGAAAACGGCCATCCTTGTACACTTTCCAACCGCTCGTCGACACTGGAGCCGTGCTCCTGAAGGAGCAGTTGCTTGAACCTGCAGTGGCAGTGAGCCCATCTTGACCTTTGGGCGAACTATCCAGTTTTGGGAACGCCGCTGTGGATGCCTGGGTGGGAGAAGTACCTCCTACCCCGGCATCGCACCCTGAAAGCAGCGAGATGAGCACAATGAAGCAGAACGCAACCAGGTAATAACGGTAAGTGTATTGCTGTTGAAACGCCATCGTATCTATCTCCTTCAGTATGACGTGAGCATGATGCTCCAACGACCTTTCACGCAAACCTGCTCCCTCGCTTTTCCTTCACATTATAGAACGCTGCTCTTAGCCACGCTCGCGTTTTCCTGGCTACGCTGATCCCAAAACACATGAGGTGATCCGCTCACCTCCTAGGGCAGCCCCCTGGCAATCGGCAGATCTAGCTGCCCGTGGACGTTTAGATCCGCACCAAGGAAGTAATCGTGCCGATCAGCCCCTGACATATGCCACATTGGGTTCATGGCCGAGTTGCCACCACCAGCCCACTTGTGAACCGGTGAAGTCAGGTACGGGAAACTGGGGTCGATCGGGAAGAAGATCAATTCCGGGCGTGTACCTCCCAACACGCTGAGCCTGCGCTGGCTCTGCAAACGCGACAGCGCGATCGACGACGATACGTAGGGAAAGGCGTGGCGGGCACGCGGGTCCTGTGCGGTAAGCACCCCATACGAGGAGAAGCGCATGCGCGAGTGGGTACGATCAAAGACGAAGTCGAAGAGGCCACATCGCATGCCAGTGCTATCGCGCGCGGAGACGACCCAATGGTCGTCATCGTAGTAGTCTACGCCCGTATGCGCCTTGTAGGCGTGCACCAGTGCCGGTATATCAAGAGAGGTAACCCCGTACTGACTGGCAAGAGCAAGAAACTCTCGGCTGGTGGTGATCGCTGTAGCGGCGACTGCTGGTGACCCGGCTCCAACGGGGATCCACCCCGGGTCGGCAACTGGGCAGGGAGCCTGACCAGCGTTGCCACACGTTCCCTTTGGGTGGTTGAGCGACCCATTTGCGGGAGCATCGCCTGTTGTTGTCCCTGAAGCGTTAGCAGCATTACTTCCGTGCCCAATGATGATCATGAGCGCGAGGCCGAGCACGATCATAGCTGCCATTCCAATGCCGAGCAACGTTGAAAAACCGTTCCCTTTTGAGTACTTGCGATCACAATCCATCAAGGCAGGGGTTTTTCGAAGATGCAATCTCGCGCGCTCGTATTTGCCAGACCCTCTTCCCCCGGTTCGTCCCC
>CATPCK010000050.1 GCA_955652655.1 uncultured Ktedonobacteraceae bacterium
ACTGAGAACAGTGTAAACCGGGTGGGAGGAGAGCGCATCTGTTAATTAACCTATTTTTGCAATTTCTATGTAGCCGACTGTGGGGACATTTGTGAAAGTCTGTAGGTTACATGACGGAGTTGAGTTCTGATTCTTTGTCAAAACAGCTTGTTCTCCATAGCGTAGCGTGTGGCCGCGCTCCGTGTAGAGACGTTTATCTTACTGTAGATTGAGGTGAGGTGAGCATTGACTGTTCGCCGGCTGATCACAAGTTTCTCGGCAACTTGCGTGTCAGTCAATCCCATAGCTATCATGCGCAGCACCTCGACCTCGCGCACTGTCAGTTTTGCAGAAAGCGGGAAGATAGGTGCTGCTGCAGTGCCTGCTGCTCGTTGGGCAGGTTCTGTAAGGGGTTTCACTGGCCCTTGTGCGGCAAGAACCTGCACAGGCGTCATCATTCGCCCCTCCTCCCAGGCTGCCATACATGCAGTTTTGCCAAGTTGAGTATGGAGACTATTCACTATCTGCTCATATCTGGCACGTTCCACGAATGGAATAGGCACACCGAGAGATTCACGGATTCCCTCTGCTGTTCCCCACAGTCGTGCAGCCCATGCAGGCTGCCCCCGTGCCAGGGCTACTCCTACTAATCCTTGCAGGCAGGTAGCAATGAGCCATTTGTCGTCCAGTTCCTCAGCTATCGCCAGGCTCTCTCTATAAAGGGATTGTGCCTGTGTGTAGTCACCCCGATAAGAGGTCACTTCCGCTAGATGGAAGAGCGAGTCAGCAATGCCGGAACGATCCTCCAGCTCCCTGCGTATTGCCAGGCTTTCCTCTATCAGCAAACGAGCCCCCACTCCGTCACCCTCATGGAGTATGACTCGCCCCAGGATACTGAGCGCCGAGGCAATGCCTCTTTTGTAGCCCAATTCTCTGGATATCACCAGGCATTCAGCGAGCGGGGAGCGTGCCATTGCAGAATCGCCTGCAAAGAAGGTTGCACGAGCCAGGAAGATGAGAGTGTAGGCCATACCCCATTTGTCACCTGAGGCTCTGAAGAGCGTGAGGCTCTCTTCGATCAGCGTTCGCGCCCCGGCATACTCACCTTGATTGATCAATACATCGGCCAGCAGAAGGAGCGAATCGGCAATATCGTCTTTGCGGTTCAACATTCTGACTATTTCCAGCGCTTGTTCTGCCAGTGAACGAGCCGCTGTATAGTTCCCCCTTGACCAGGCCACTGATCCCATTTTATACAGACAATTCGCGATACCGCGCCTATCTCCAAGTTTCTGGTAGAGAGCCAGGCTCTCCGCGAAGAGAGCTTCCGCCTTCGTACGGTCATCATAGGCAAATGCGAGGGCACCATTACCGTAGAGCGCCTTTGCCCGCACGGCATCTGAAACTTCTTTACCTGCGGTGAGCATGCTCTCCAACCAACCGCTCCCCTCATTCAGATGACCATGTACCGACCAGAACCACCAGAGCGCACCTCCCAACCGCAGAGCCTGTTCAGGCTCTCCTGCATCCCCCAACCAGTGCAAAGCCGCCCGCAGGTTAGCATGCTCACGTTCCAGTCGCTCCAACCACATGGCCTGTTGCGGCCCTGCCGTCTGTAGCTCCGCTTCCTCCGCCAGTGCCAGGTAATAGACAGCGTGAGCACGGCGAGTGCTCTCCGCTTCCCCACAGGCATCCAGGCACTCCAACCCATATTCGCGGATCGTTTCCAACATGTGCAGGTGTGGCACATTACCTGCTTGATCGGCCTGGTACAGCAGGTTCTTGTCGATTAACCGTCCTACATCGTCAAGCACGTGTGTCGGCACATTGCCAGGCAGTGCGTAGAACGCCTCCACCGTATCCAGGGTGCAGCCACCAACAAAGACAGAAAGGCGCCTGAAAAGCCGCTGCTCCCCTTCGTCTAATAAATCGTAGCTCCACTTGATGGTATTCCTTAACGTTTGTTGTCGTACCGGTAGATCACGATCTCCACTCGATAATACCTGCAAACGACGCCCCAGTCGTGCCAGCAATGCCTCTGGAGGCAGTAGTTTGATGCGAGCTGCCGCTAATTCAATAGCCAATGGTAATCCATCCAGGCGGATGCATATTTCTGCAATAGCACGGGCGCTCGCTTGCGTCAGAGCAAAGTCAGGCTTGATGGCGAGCGCAAGCTGTGTGAAAAGAGCTATAGAAGCGTAGTGTGAAAGTGTCTCGATGTCTGGCAGGTGCTTGAGATCGGGGAGCGCCAATGGTGGTACAGGAAACTCATATGCACCACGAATGCGCAAGGCTTCACGGCTTGTGACAAGCACTTTGAGATAAGGACAGCTTTGTAAGAGTTCTGCCAGGAGCGGTGCTGCTGTGATAACTTGCTCGAAGTTGTCGAGAAAGAGCAGGAGGTGCCTGTCTTGCAGATGGTCTTTCAGGCGTTCTATCACAGGCAGGTCCGCGCTCTCTCCAAGTCCCAGCACCCGGGCAATGGTAGGAAGAACCAGGTCGGCATTGCTGATCGGAGCAAGTGGAACAACGTAGACACCATCAGGAATGGCGTCCACCAGGTCTGTTGCTATTTGCAGGCTTAGGCGCGTTTTGCCAACTCCTCCTGGGCCGGTCAGAACGAGTAAGCGCACGTTTGGGCGGGCTAAGAGTGCGCAAACAACCGCTACTTCCCGTTCTCGCCCGATCAATGGAGTGAGCTGTGGAAATAGAGAAGCTGGATGTTTTCCTGGGCTGCTCGTACCCCACCGGGGTCCGCCCGGTTGTTCCGAGGGAGGCACGAATGCACCATCTTGCATAGCCGCCCCTTATAGACACCAAGAATGAAGCTCTCCTAAGAAATGTAGTTTTCAAGGGTATCCTGTGTTTCCCAAACGCGATACACACACAATACTCCTGCTTCTCTTTGCGTATTATACTCTTGTCGATGCCCGGTGTCAGGCAGTAATAATACTTATTATACTATAAGGTGCCGCAAAAATTACATTCCTCAGTCAAGGAGACGAGTTCATCTTGCATGACCTGGTGTTCACCCCCGATGGCCGCACCCAGGTCGGGTATGACGGGGGCTCGTGTGTGATCTTCGACGTGGCCAAGTCCGAGGAGAATTGCACAGTGACGTTCTCGCTGCCGGGCGGGGACATCACGACGCAATTCCTGAATAGCCCGCCGCCCGCGAAAACCCTCGCCGTCACAGGCGGGACTGGGATCTACCGTAACGTGCGCGGGCAAGGGAAGTTGGTCGAATCAGTGAACCAGACTGCGACCCTCAGCTTCGACCTGATAGGGTGAGGGCCGCCAGGAGACGATCGAACGACCATAGCCCGCAGCCGCCCGAGCGCCACCCCGCAGTGTCAGTAAGCATAGCGTAGACGCCGAACGAACATGCTGGCAGTCAGCTAAGGGTGCCCTGTCGAAGCCCCATAAGTGAAAGAAGCATTGAGCAAGAGGAGACGCTCTTTCAGCATTTCAGGCCACTTTTAGCTTTGCTTATAGCCGTAAATACTTGTTCATGGTATTCTCACATGTATTGGTGTATACTGTGTAAATATTCATTGAACAGCTTTGGAAAGAAGAGGTTCCAATGCCAGCACACTTCGACCTACCCCCACCTGAAAAAGGCTACGTGTTCGATCTGGAAAGTGGTCCAGAACTGACACGTCTGATCTATCAAGAACGCCTGCTTACAAATGCTTTGGATGAGCAACTGCCTGAAAGCCTTGATCTGTCCGCTGTACATGATATCCTGGATATTGCTTGCGGTCCTGGCAGTTGGGCCCTGGATATGGCCTATCGCTATCCTAAAATCAACGTGGTCGGCATCGACATCAGTAAATCAGTAATTGAATATGTAAGTGCCAATGCACGCTCACAGGGAATAGAGGATAATGTTAGCTTTCTGGTCATGGATGCGACCAAACAGCTTGCTTTTCCTGACAACTCCTTTGATCTGGTCCATGCTCGTCTACTCTTAGGCTTTATGCTCCCGGATGCATGGCCAGCACTCCTGCAAGAGTGCCTGCGGATCACGCGCCCGGGTGGAGTCATTTGCCTGACGGAGTGTGAAGGCAGCTTGACGAGCAGTCCAGCCTTGGAACAACTCAATGGCATGGGCATGCTGGCCATGAAGCTGGCTGGGCGCAGTTTTTCTCCTGATGGGCGTAGCTTTGGCATCACTCCTATGCTAGCTCCTCTCCTGCGTGACGCTGGCTACCAGGAGACGAAGATCAAGGCACATGCCATTGATTTCTCCGCAGGCACAGTTCATCACAATGGCTTCTACCAGGATTTCGTGATCATCCTGGAATTAGCCCGGCCCTTACTCCTCAAATTGAATTTGACCACCCAGGAGGAGGCCGAGCGCCTGTACTACCAGGCACTGGCAGAAATGATGCAGAACGATTTCTGTGCCCTCTGGTACTTTCTGACGGCTTGGGGCAAGAAGAGCGATCCGTTCCCTCCAGCGCGACTCGATAGCTGACGTTCTAATGTTGTGCTACCTTCAATGCAGCAAGAGGCTACGAACAAGCCACCTGGCTTGTTCACAAAATACCATATAGATGGTAGGCACACAGAACACCTTGGTTTAAAGTTTTGAGAAACACAAGCCAGGGTGTTTTATGTTAGTTAACCCGATGTGCATGTTTTTTGTTAAGCCACCAGCCGAGACATTTGGAGCTGAGGGGGCCTGATCTTGCAGATCGACCAGGACACTATATCTTGCAAAAGAGCGTAATTTGGTTCATACTATCAATACAGGATAACTAATGCCCTCTTTGGGTATGTACAATCCTGTTCCAGTTGCCTATTGGAGCCACGCTCCTACTCTACTAACGTATCATCACTTTGGCCCTCAAGAAGAGGGACAGGTGCGATTGGAGCAGCCCTGTTTTTCATCGTTATTGTTCGGTTGTTTCCGCCATCCCTGGCACCTGTTGTACTTTGTAGTGCGTTACTGTACTGACTCGGCTCTCATAATCATTCAGGAGGATGTATGGCAACTACCTCAGAGAGTGGCCCCGTAACCGTACGGAGCATGCTCCCCATTCTCGGTGCCAGCACCATTGGCACAGCCATCGAATGGTATGATTTCTTCTTGTATGGATTCCTTGCAGCAACCGTCTTCCCGAAACTCTTCTTCCCAGAGCTCGATCCTGTCGCGGGTACCATCGCGGCATTCACTACCAACTTCGTAGGTTTCCTTGCACGTCCCATAGGTGGCGCCTTCTTTGGCTGGTTTGGTGATCGCGTTGGGCGGAAATCGACGCTGATCGCGACGCTCCTGCTCATGGGTATCGCCACAGCATTGATGGGTCTGCTGCCAGGATATGCCCAGATCGGCCTGGCTGCTCCTCTCCTGCTCTCCATCTTGCGCTTCCTGCAAGGGGCAGGGGTAGGTGGTGAATGGGGTGGCTCGGTACTCCTATCCATGGAATTTGGCGATGATCGGCGGCGTGGTTTCTGGACTAGTTGGCCGCAGACGGGTGTGCCAGTCGGTTTGGCCCTTTCCGCTCTGGCTGTGTTAGCTTTTCAGGCACTTTTCCCAGGTCCCGCCTTCGTCAGCATTGGGTGGCGTATTCCCTTCTTGTTGAGTGTCGTATTGATTCTCGTTGGTCTCTACATCCGTTTGCGCATCGTGGAGACTCCTGCCTTCACGCAGGTGAAACAGGAGGGAAGGGTCTCCCATATTCCGGTGCTGGAGGTGTTCCGCCACTATTGGCGCGAGATTATCCTGTCTGCCCTGTTGCGTTCGGCTGAGCAGGCTCCTTTCTATATCTTCACGACTTTTCTGCTTGCCTATGGGGTGAAGGCACTGAATTTGAGCACCAGCATACTGTATACCGCTCTCGTCATTACAGCTATCATCAGTTTTGTGATGATGCCAATCTACAGTGCCATTTCTGACCGCGTTGGGCGCAAGCGGTGGTATATGATTGGTTGTGTGTTGATGGCAGCCTTTGCCTTCCCTTACTTCATCCTGCTGCAAACGAAGATCACTGTGATAGTCGTCATTGCGATAGTGCTCTCCGTTAGCCTCTTCCATGACTGGTTGTATGGACCACAGGCAGCGCTTATCTCAGAGCGTTTCGGTGTCAGTCTACGCTATAGCGGTGCATCGCTCGGGTATCAACTCGCCTCCGTCACCGCAGGCGGGCCTGCTCCCATCATCGCAACCTACCTGGTGGCGAACTCCAAAACCATCATTGGTCCTACCGCACCAAGCTATACGTTGATCGCCTGCTTCATCATCTTCATGGCGGTTGTCTCATTCATCTCTACTTCCCTCCTGCGGGAGTATGCGGGCAAGGCGGCCGCTCAAGATGTGCCAGAGCCAGAAGCTGCTGCGGCTCGCGGCTAAGGCAGGCATAGTAGAGTCGTAGGCTCCCAAATAGGCGGGAACAAGGAAGATGCACTCTCGTCACGAGAGTGCATCTCTTCTTTCATTTAATGGCATAACAGACTTCATGAAACAAAATCCCGTCAGTTCCTACTGCCGCGCGCCCTTTGTGCCTTCCACAACGTCGTGCGAGCATCCTTGCTCGACGCCTGCCCGGCTTCGATGATCGTGCGGCGCAGAAAATAGCCTCCCACCAGCACCAGCAGCGAAAGCACCAATCCTCTGCCAGTATGACGCTTGTTGTGTCGCCCCAGCAGCGCGCCTGTCTGGAGTAGCCATGGCAAGACCAACCCCCCGCCAAAGACAAAGCTCCAGAACGTGCGGCCATGCTCCTTCGGCCCGTTTCCCACTAATGGCCGGGCAGCACGGCCTGCTCCACGTAGAAACGCGCATAAATCCGCCATCTCAACCAGCAAGGCAATCCATTCCAGCCGCTCCAGCTTACGCAACACGTGGGCTGGTGAACCTGCGAGTCGTAACACCAATGAGATCAACGCTGAACTGGTGGAGATGGACGAAGAGATGAAGACCGCGCCCAGAACCTTGCTGCGCGACCACAGCGGAACACTGGTGGCCGTTAATAGCACGCCGGTATAGCCGCCCAGGAATACGCCAAGAACCGTTCCAGGTAAGGCCAGCAAGCGTTGAGGCAGCGCTGCCAGCAGCCTTGCACCCCACCAGCGACCCAGCATACCATCTCGTGCGGCCTGGATAACTGCCGTAACCCCACTAAAGAACGAGAAGCTGACCAGTCCCCATGTC
>CATPCK010000051.1 GCA_955652655.1 uncultured Ktedonobacteraceae bacterium
AGTCCAGGTGAGGATTTATTTTTTGGCGAGGGATACTATTTCGATGACGATGGCGGCGGCGAAAATGATGATGGCGGCGAAGATGTTCCAGCTGTGGAGTGAGAGGAGGATGAGGTTGAGGACGATGCAGAGGGAGAGAAGGACGCCCTGGCGGAGGGCGTGACGGACGGTGGTCCTGGCGAGGCGGGAGGAGAGGAAGCGCAGGCCGATGAAGTAGGCGATGGGGGCGAAGGTGCTGGTGATGGCGAAGCTTAAGAGGATGAAGAGGGTGGAGTAGGCGAGGAGGGTGTGGGGGGGGATGAAGCGGGTGTAGAGGAGGAGGGCACCCCAGAGGATGGGGGCGAGCACGATTAACAAGTAGAGTGCATGTCGATTGGTTAGTTTTAGCATTTATTTCCTCGCGTTACCTCAATAAATTGAAGGGTTTGTTGTTGTTGAGGGGGGCTTCGCTGCGGCGGCGGCTGTCCTGGGCTTCGGGGCTGAAGTATTGCTGCCACATGTCGGGGGCGTCTTTGCTTTCGCCACCGTGACGGGTGAAGCGGGAGCGGACGCGGCAGATGACGGGGGTGTTGAGCGCGGCACCTGCGACGATGACCTGGCCTTTGGAGAGGGCGGGCAGGTTGTTGAGCAGGTCGCGGCCAACGCCTTCGATGGCGGCGGCGACGCTTTTCTGGTCAATTTCGTTGACGATGCGCATGATGCACTGGGTCTGGCACTGGCTGAGTACGTCGGCGTTGAGCTTGCCGGGACGCTGGCTGATGAGGCCGACGCCGATGCCAAATTTGCGTCCTTCGGCCAGGACCTGTTTGAGGATGGCGGTGGAGACGACGTCGGTGCCGCCGGGGGCGAAGTGGTGCGCCTCTTCGAGGAGCACGAAGACGGGATAGGGCAGGTAGAATTCGCCCGAGTGGACTTTGCCGCGCTCGGTCTCCATGCGCGCTTTGTAGAGACGGCGCAGGAGGGTGGCGACGACGACCTGCTGGTCACGCTCGTCGATGTCGTTGAGTTGTAGAACGGTACACTGGCCCGGCTTGAATATTTCGGGGAGGTCCAGGTGCTGGAGGTCGTCGAAGGTGTAGCTGTTCTCGAAACGGTCTTCGATACGCCAGGTGAGGGCATGGATGGTGCTGCTGTCGTCGGCACCATCGCTGTCCTCGTCGCCTTTTTGTTTGGCGACGGACTTGATGGCCTGCTTGAGATCGGCTGAGCCCCAGGGGGTCCCTCTTTTGGTTTCGTTGACTTTGCGCAGGGCGCGGTTGAGGAGGTACTGCTGCTTTTCGGTCATTTCGGAGAGCAGGTGGCGCATATCGCCGATATTGAGGGAGGAGAGACGCACTTTGACCTGGTCAGGTTTGTAGACTCTAACCTGCGCGCGGTAGCTACTGCCATGGTTGTCACCCTCTTTGCCCTCTTCGGAGAACTGTTCCGCGTTGGCGATCTCGCTGAGGGTGCTATATTCGCCGTGGGGGTCGAGAATGAGGACGCAGGCTTTGTTGTAGTTCTGCATGAGCTCTTCGATGATGACGCTGGCGAGGTAGCTTTTGCCGGCGCCGGTGCTGGCGATGATGGCGAGATGGGTGCTGACAAGGTCCTTGACGGAGAGCACGACTGGCACGGCATCAGGTGGGCGGGTGAGCAGGGAGCCGATGGTGGCGGAGCCGTTTTGCCCTGCGCGCCTGCGACTGAGAATATTGGCGAGCATGTCGTCATCGGCGAGGAAGATTTGTTTGCCCGATTGCGGCGGAATCCAGGGGTTGATGAAGGAGCCGGTGGCCTGTTCGTAGTAACCCATGATGGCGACGTGCAGTTCAAAGAGCTCGTTGGTGAGCGAATCGTAGCCGACCATGGCGGCGACCTGGGCGGGCGAGATCTCGGGTTCCGCGAGAAAGGTGTCGGGGTAGAGCTGCAAGGGGACGCGCTTGATGATGCGGCCAAGCACGCGGCGCGATAGGGCGGTGTTGCCGTTCAAGCCGGGATCTGCCGGGTCGGAGAGTTCGTAGTAGACGTATTCGCCGTTTTTGAGGACCTGCTCGTCGTCGCGAGAGACGAAGGTATATTCGTGAGTGGTCTCGCCGGGTCCCTTGGTGATGCCAACAGGTCTGCGGGTTGGGCGCGAAAGAGAAGTTGTGCTGTTGTTTGGGTCTGTCATGTAGGGATGCCTCCGTTACCGTCAGGTTAACCTGTTGTTTCCACTTTTAGCCGCCAGGCGAAGTTGCGTTTCACTATTGAGAGTAACGAGCTATTCTGTGGGAAGAGCCGTTCTAACTGGTCGATGATGCGAAGGGTGACCATGGGCAGCAGGCTGTTGCGCTGGGCGATGATGTGCGGTAGATAGCCCATGTGCAGGTATTCCTGCTGGCCATCGATGCCGGGGCGCGCGGGATCGCTGAAGAAATGGAAGGCGCGCACCTCCTCGTCGTCCATTGTCTCGATCTCGCTGCCAAGTTCGAGCGAGAGCAGGGGGACGCCGTGCATAGTGGAGAGGATTTCGGCTTCGCCCTGTGGGGTTGTGCGCTGCTCGACCATGCCGAGGACCATGAAGTAGATGAGCACGGCCTTTTCGGAGATGTAGTCGGGGGAGAAGAGTTCGACCTGTGTCTCGTTGGAGAGGCGCGGTCCCAGCGAGCCAAAGGCGGGGTTGAGCAGGAT
>CATPCK010000052.1 GCA_955652655.1 uncultured Ktedonobacteraceae bacterium
GGCAGCAGCCCATGCCGTGGTCATCCAGCTGGACATAGCCGCCGATCAGGGCAAACGGGTCTTGCATGGCACACCACTCATGAATGGTCATCTCAGGCGAGGGGGGAAGTGCGGTGTTCGTTGCAGAGGGATTGCTAACGATGTGTGTGTCGTCCCCGCAGGTGTGTGGTGGAGCGGGAGCAGCAGCGACTAGGGCAGGAGCCGGTACCGCTACCCGCTCGCTTACGACAAGCCATTCGATCATCTCGTTGATCGTTGGAGCCACTTCCACCAGCCCGCCAGCTATCCACTCCACGAACGGATAACAACAACCCGACAGGAGATGCACCCCGAGCGGCAGACGGATGAGCGAGCCGTAACCGTTGCCCTCGTCCTGTTTGGGATAAAATTCGACCCCAACAGGGCAATAGGGCAGCAGAAAGCTCCGGACATGAGAAGCCAGCACAGACACCTGAAGCAAGACCCACAGGTGACCTCCACGGCGCGAGCGTTCCAGATACGAGGGAACACCATCGTTAGCAAGCCGCCCTTGCACACCAACTAACACGTCCAAACCATTGTGAGTGTCAGCATCGAAGACGGCGAAGCGGCACCGTCCCCGCTCGTCGATCACATACGTTCCAAGCGACTCCGCCCCAGCCAGGTGATTGTAGAGAGCGATTTTCGTCAAAGGGCAATTAGCGCGCAGATAGCGACCATTCCCCTGCTGGATAGCGTAATCATCCCGCCGACTCACAAACATGCGGCTATATTCGTTCAACAAGCTATCAGTGATCATAGGCCACCTCCTATACCTTTGAGGTGTGAGCCATGACCGAGATCACTGCTCACACCAACTATTCATCCAGGCACGACACGACACGTTAGACCCTGCCTTGAAACTCCTTGTAGGCTTCAATCTGCTCGATGTAATCGCAAGTACTGTCGTAGAGACCCTCACCAATCTCATTGGCAATGGCCGCTTGAGGCAGCGCATAGCCATCCAGGCGAGGGGCAGACAAAGCCATTTCTTGCTTCATGGCTTGCCAAAGGTCGAGCAGGCGCGTGCGACAGCCCTCCATCCGCCCGGTGAACTCCTCACGCAACTGGGTATACTCCTCTTGTACGAGGTCAACATCATCAGCAAAGCGGCTGATGATCTGATCACGCAGCGCCTCAAGGCGCTCCTGTAGCTGCGCTTCCACCTCGGCCACCTGCACCTCAAGGGAGGCATCATAGTACTCCTCGATGTACTGACTCAGCACACTCGTCAGCTCGCCAGGGTAGAGCGCTTCCAGCGCGTCAAGCTCGACGGCCCCTTCCCCATGACGCGACTCAAAGCCGAGCCTTCGTCGTTCCGTCTCCTTGATGGGCGTGCGAGGCAAGCGGTAGGAGTGCACCTGGTCGAGAGTTAGCACCACCGGAAAGACCCGTACATCCAGTTCTAGCCCCGAGCGCCGCACAAAGTATTCCAGCTTACGCGAGACAGCCACCGGCATAGATTGACCGGCAGGGTCAAAGTCGGACACGTAGAAGATGCGGGCAGGCTTGTTGACTTCTCGCAAGCGATCAGCCAGAGCCAGCGTGGCCGTGATGGAGAGCTCTCCCGAGCCGGTTTGTAAGTTGGCCCCATAGCGCTGACACAGCGGAATGAGCACGTCATTCATGGTCGATTTCTCACACCACACCTCCAGATGGTAGCGTTGCTCTCCGGTAAAGCCGCCTGTGCCGTATTCGGGCACCTGGGGAAAGTCCGGCAGGTCTAACGAGGATTGCCACAGGTTGCCATACACCCGAATGTGGGGTGAAGAAGCGGAAGCAGCAGCAAAGATCACGGGGTCATCATTGCGCCGGTCACTGAAGGCGGCTGGGTTGACCAGTTGCAGGTAGCGAGCCGCTTTCGAGGCCATATTGAGCATATCCCAACATTCGGAGGTATTTTCATACGGCTTGCCGTTAGGCATCAGCACGGGGGTACGCTGACTGACGATCTGGTAATGCACACGACGGATATGCACTTTGTCCCGATAGCCGAACTGCTGCCAGAGCTGAGCGAACCACTCGGCAACCGCCCAATCGGTCGGGGTGCCAGTGTAAAAAGGGTCATTTTGGGGAGCCAGCGGGATGAGGTCCGTCACTTTACACCCCATCTCTTTCGCTAGCTGTTTGATCATCTCATAGTCCATAGGCCACCTCCTCGATCACAAGCTATGGGCAAGTGGGCAACGAGCGTTCCACTTGCCCCAACGACCTACTCAACCAGGATGGGAACGGACCCATTCGCACCGTTTTCGGGCACCCCATTCACCGATGACTTGCGGAAAGGAAATTTCCACCCAGAGGAGGCAGGAGCTTGCGCCACATTGCCATTTATGCCAAACTTTGGTTGCCCTTGTGGCTGAGGCAAGGAACGGTTGGGCACAGCAGCCTGACGAGGAGCGATCACCTGAGCAGCCACAGGACGATAGCCACCAGCAACCGGACGCAGCGAGCTGTACTTGGCTTTCTCCAAGTCCATATCCACCACCGCCAGGACGAAGGTCACCACCGGCACAATCGAATAGGCCACGTAGAGCAGCACCAGCAAGATGCCATGAAGCTCGCCCTGGACGCCCGCCAACCACATGACTTTAGGCACCGAGCTCACCGCCTGCGCGAAGTTACACACGATCTCCACAAATTCAAACAGGGCGCTAATGGCGATGTAGACCCGAATGCGCTCTTTGTGCATCATGCGGTAGACCAGACCGCGTGAGACAAAGTAGCCCAGCAGGCCAAAACCGCCAGCGATGAC
>CATPCK010000053.1 GCA_955652655.1 uncultured Ktedonobacteraceae bacterium
AAAACCTGAAGAAGGGGTGCTGGCAATAAAACCGGCCAATATGACCTGTGAGGAAGCCGCCGCCGTTCCTGTTGGGGGACTTGAAGCATTGCATTTTCTTAGAAAAGGAAATATCCAGAGCGGACAAAAGGTTTTGATTAATGGTGCGGGTGGAAGTATAGGTACGTTTGCGGTACAGCTTGCCAAATCATTCGGGGCTGAAGTGACTGGCGTGGACAGCACGGGGAAATTGGACATGCTGCGCTCGATAGGTGCAGACCAGGTCATTGATTACACTCAAGAAGATTTCACCAAAAGCGGTGAGACCTATGATGTGATTTTTGACGTGGTAGGCAAGACTTCGTTTTCACATAGTGTAAGATCGCTAAAGCAAAGTGGACGCTATCTTTTAGCTAACGCTGGGCTGTCACTGATGGTTCGAGGGCTATGGACTTCAATGATAAGCAGCAAGAAAGTAATATTTGGGGCAGCAAGCGAAAAGACTGAAGATTTAATGTTCCTCAAAGAGCTTATTGAGGCCGGAAACATAAAAGCGGTCATAGATAGACGCTATCCATTGGAACAGACTGCCGAGGCTCACAGGTATGTCGAAACAGGACACAAAAAGGGAAATGTCGTCATCACGGTGGAACAGAACAACCACACCTAGTGACACTCACGTCAGTGAAACGGCCAGACTCACATTGAATCGGCAGCGCTAGCCTCTTCCGCCATGGAAAAAGCGAAAAGATAGGGGTTCTCAGACTGGTTTGGTGGAGACGGTTGCTGTGAAGACAGGCCCGCTCATCATAGGCAAACAATCTCGCTAGCCCGTTGATGCCTCATGCCTAAAATGGAATGCGCTCTTGCGAGATGATCTGATATCCATGATCCTTCGCCCAGATGTTGAGCCCTTGCCAAAGACGCTCACACGCTGTTCCTAACTGCTGCCCATCACGGAAGTCCCCCGTGAGGATGATCTGTCCCAGTTCGCGAAACCCATCGGGCAGGTCTGGCAAGGCCATCGCTTCCGAGATGACACGGGTTCCGGTGGTATAACACTGCCGGTTCGCTAACCCAATCACCATGGCAACAGCCTGGACAAGCTTCAGCACGAGGGTGGGAAGCGCAGTTGGGATTCCTAATGCCTGGGCATTGCGGATTTTGCCGATACATTCGAACACATCATCCACCAGCAGGTTTTCGATGGCCTCTCGAAACAGCGGTTCAGGACTGGCCTGGGCGATGGTGCGGATCTCTGCAAAAAAGTGTTCGGGGTCGTCGAGGGGAAGGACGGTTTGGAACGCACTGTGGGTGAGTGGCCATCGGCCATCGACACGTGCAGCCCGCTCACGCAGCGTCTGCTTGCCATAGAGATCTACTTCTGCCTTCCACTTTGCCGTACACCATTCATAGCGCTGCTCATAATGGTCGGTCCGCAGCACCCCAAACAGTTCGATATCAGAATAGGGGCCATCTTCCTCTCGTGCCAGCGAGCCATAGAGGCCAATCGCGAGCACCTCCGGGTGAAAACGCTCCTTCACCCGTTCAGCAATCTCGTGGGCGATGGTCAGCCGTTGTGTATGTGGCAGTGACTGGGGTCCCCAGGAAAGCGTCATGTTTTCCTCCGGGCGCGAGCGCCTGTACGGTTTTACTCACTCTACCATACCGCTTAGGCAGCTGGCAAGAAGCGGTGTTGCAAGTAGGAAAGCCCAGCTCGGCCATACGCTTCCCGTTTGATGAGTTTCAAGCGGTTAATGTGTCCTTCTACAGGTCCCGTACTGTAGGGAAGTGTGAGTCCAGCGAGAATCGCGGCTTTGTCTCGCTCGATGCTGCGGGCAAAAGGGAGGAATTGCCGAACCGAGGAGTCCCGTATGTCTTTGAGCCAACTCTCGAGTCCCTCACTGCTGTGGTCGCGAATGAGATCCAGGAAGCGGTGAGTCAGCTCTCGTGCCTGCGCGAGAGTACCATCCATTTGTGTGATCTGATCCAGCTGTGCCTCGGCCTCTGGACGAAGCTCCCCTGGACGGGCCAGCATCCATCCGACGACCTTCCCTGGGGTCACATCTTCAAAAGGCGAGCGAGTGACTGACTCAAGCGAAGCAGGCAAACCCCGCTTGCGTGGATGCTCCCGCCGTGTGGCCAGACGCCGATACACACTGCGGCTCGATCCCGTGTAGCCTTTGGCCTTCAACTCCTCCCAAAGAACAGTGCCGTTGCGTTCGCCCGCATCCCAGCGTTCCCGCAGATAGCGCGTCGACCAATCGAGCGGGCTGCGGCGCGGTTTGCATGGCCCCGCATAGGGACCGTGCTTCTGTGCCAGCCAGTGCTGAATCGTGCGTTGCCCCACTCCCAGACGCTTGGCAATGACCCCTGTTGGAATCCCTGCCTCTTGGAGCGCGAGCATCTGTTGATACCGTGCTTCACCGACAGGCTGGCGGGGTCGACGTGCCGGAGGGAAAACGGGAAGAGGTTCAGCTGGCATCTCGGCTTCGCCCGCAGCTTTGGTCAGTTGTTACCAGCGAGCCGAAACGACTTTATCCAGGTGTTCGGTCAGATTTTTCGCTAAGTGCCACCGATCGGCCACGTGCGAGGCCTCGGGAAGAGCTTCTTTGATAGCCGCAGCGAACTCCTTGCTCCGATCTCGCGCCACGATGTTAATGGTTGGGTAGCGTTTCAGCCATTGGGTGACCGTCTGCTGTGAGCGATCGGGAAGCAGAGCAATCGGCTTCTTGCGTTCAAGATCCACGACAATGATTCCATAGCGGTGGCCTTTCTTCCACGCCCACTCGTCTATCCCAACCTTCGCTACTTCGCCTTCGCTGGGCAAGGGAAGCTGCAAGACGCGACGGATGATGGTTTTGGCGGTGGTGGGTATGCCAAGGGACGAGGCGATCCGCGCAGCATCGGCTCCATTGGTGGTCACTCCTAGTGGGTCAACTGGCAATTGAGCCGCGAATACTAATGGCTTGTCAAGCCCGGTGAGCACTTAATCAATAGCAAGCTATTTGCCAGTTGACCCACTAGTGATTGAAGAGCCTTGATGAGCCGATCGGTCATCCGGGCATAGCGCTGGATCACCTCTGGGAAGCGCTCGGCAAAGATCCGTTGGGAACAGGATACCTCACGGCAGATCCACTTGCGCACTCGTAACTTGAGCATGAGACATCGCCCGCCAAAAGCAACGTCGGCAATGGTGCGGGAGTATCGGCTATGGACCCGAGAGCCAGGCGTTCCACATCGTGGACAAGGAGCCGTTGGCGAGATGGCATGAAGATGGACAATGACTGTTTGCTCATGCAGTTCGATTCTATCAATGACCAGCGTTGACGGAAAAGCAAAAACAGGGGAAAGATCGATGGAAATGCCTCCAGATAACTCACAATCGTTTGATTACTGCTATTCTATCACAAGAAATACTTCTCTGCCGAGATCGTCTAGCAGGCACACCGAAAGTGTCCAAGAACCCGCATTCGTCTGAAAAAACGAAGTTTTATTAGTCAATCAACAAACATTCCCCTTGTGAGAACTGGACTGTTCGCAGCTCCACCGTGAACAGTCCAGTTCTCACACTATAATACCGCTGAGCGACTTGTCGCGAAGCCGCAACCAAAACTTGCCACTTCTTAGGAAATCCCATATAATGTTATTCAGTTACTTTGGTACATGGATAACATCGATATATTGTTCCTGGTGATTGCCAAAGGGGGTAAACATGAGCAAATCAGACAAAGACCTTGCAGTAGAACGAGTTCAAACCGGCATGAGAATGGAGAAGCGCATGGTTAAGGTACTAAAAGCTCTGGCTGAGTACCTGGATATCTCGCTGGCCGACCTGCTTGAGGGCATTGTGCTCCACGCTTTTGAGGGTCAATCCCCTTTCAGCACACAGACCCTCCAGCAAATCGCCCGCCTCAAAGAGGTCTACGGTATGGATTACGGCCTGGAAGCCAGTCATCACTTGAAGGAAAGCTCACCTGCTCAGAAGGAGGGAGAGAGCGATGCGCTTTAGCATATTCTCGGTATTGGATTATTACGACGGTGGCTCGGACACAATTGCTGATCTTTACAAGCAACTCCTTGATCAAATAGTCTATGCTGACCAACTCGGTTTTGATGCCTACTGGATCGGTGAACATCACGGGTATCTCACCCCGCACCATGCGCTGGTCTGTCCGAATCCAGCCATTCTGTTGACCGCTGCCGCCCAGCGTACCCGGCGCATTGGCCTGAACACAGCCGTTGCCAACCTGTCACTGCGCCATCCCTTGCTCATCGCCGAGGACTATGCTCTGGTCGACCTGCTCAGCAAGGGGCGATTGGGTCTGGGCATCGGACGAGGCACCTTCTCTCATGAGTACGCCGCCTTCGGGCAGAGTCCCGAAGAGAGCCGGGGCCGTTTCGAGGAAAGCTGGGAGATCATCCAGCGAGCCTGGCGTGGGGAAACGGTAACGTTCGAGGGCCGCTACTATCACATTGATGGGGTGAAGATCAATGTGCTACCAGTGCAGAAGCCCATGCCACGCTATTGGTTCTCAGCCGTGAGTCGAGAGTCGTTTGCCATGCGAGGTCGCGCCGCTCAGCCCATCATAGGTCTGCCCCATCTGACAGCTGATAGCCTGCAAACGCTGGCACAATTGGTGGAAGACTATCACCAGCACTACCTGGCAGCAGGAGGTGATGCCAGGCAGTACGAACTCCCGCTCATCTTTTATACCTGCGTAGCCCCAACACGAGACGAGGCTCAGCAAGAGGGTCGAGTTGCCCTGCAGCGCTACCTTGTCCACCAGCACCACGATGCTGGTAGTCATATTCGTCACAAAATACATCAGCTTGAAGAACGCAACCAGCTGTTGTTTGGCACGCCAGGCGATCTGATCCACTTGATCAAGCAGTATCAAGCCAGCGTCGATAACAGGCATTTCGTTTTCTGGCTCGACTTCGGTGGAATGAAGCCCAAGTCCATCGGCCGCACGATACAACTGTTGGCACAGGAAGTCATCCCTCATTTTAATTAATTTGTACTCTCTCCTTCAAGGTGCTATCATGAAGGAGTACATAAACATACTGAATGTGTCAGGAAGACCCTGATAATCGTGTTAACTACAAGAAGGTAGTGTATCGTAACGAAAGATAGCAAGATAGACACACTATGCTAAAGGGAGCGCCTAGCGTGGCACTCCCACGAGGAGAAATCAACATGACCAATCCATTGTTACAACTCAAATCACTGGGACAGAGCGTCTGGTACGACAACATTGATCGCTCACAACTCACCTCCGGCCAGTTCAAGCGTTTGATGGACGAGGATGGTGTCGTTGGCGTCACCGCCAACCCCACCATTTTCGAGAAGTCGATTAGCTCCGGTCACGCCTATGATGAGCAAATGAACCAGCTTATCAAAGAGGGCAAGAGTACCGATGAAATCTACGAAGCCCTGGTCATCCAGGATATTCGCACCGTAGCCGACTTCCTCCGCCCCATCTACGACGCGGCCAAACAGCAGGACGGTTTCGTCAGTCTCGAAGTCTCGCCCGACCTGGCGCACGATACCGAGGGAACGCTCTCAGAAGTACGCCGCTTCTGGAAAATGGTAGATCGACCTAATCTGTTGATCAAGATACCCGCTACTCCAGCAGGTATTCCCGCTATTCGCCAGGCCCTGACCGAGGGCATCAACGTCAACATCACGCTTATCTTCTCGCTCAGTGATTACCG
>CATPCK010000054.1 GCA_955652655.1 uncultured Ktedonobacteraceae bacterium
AAGGTAAAGAGGTAGAGCAAGAAGAGATTCAGCCCTGGCCTCTGAATGACGAATTGAAGAATAATGAGAACGACCAAACCTGCAATGGCTATAATCCAATAGGTGCCAAAGCTAATATTCAAAAAGAAGCCAACAAAGGTACCTAGAGCCGCAAAAAGGAAGGAGAATGCCAGTAATCCCATGACTTTACTCATGAGACCACTCGTCTGTGTCCCTTCATACCCATATGGCAAGGTCTGGTATTGATAGCGAGAGGAACCGAACATGCCATTATTCCGACCGAACGGTCCGTTATTTCTTTGATTGTACATGCTAAACCTCGTGCTTGAACTATAAACCTCCAGCTTTACCGGAGGGTTTTTATCACTTGTGATTACGTAAAATACGAGTGAAAGGTTGCATTCTCCAGGTGAAAAGAAGAACTCTTCAGTAAGACTGAATAGAAATAACGGTTACCTTATCCGGGTTGATTTTCAATTCCTCCGGTTATTTCCCCCAGATTGAGAAATACGATCCCAGCCGATTATTTTTTTTGACGTTTATTCTTCGGTGGCTCGCCCTTCTCAACCGGCTCATCAAGAGTTTGTACAATTAAAGGGGGATCAACGACATTCGTAATTTCACAAGGCGGATGATTATAATCAGCATGCCAGTAGTACAGGCTTCCAGCGGGTTTAATCATAAGACCGCCACAACGTGGACAGCGACGAGGTGTAAGTTCTCCCTGACCCTCTATCATGCCTGGCCCTCCTGCAACAGCTCTAGCCAACTGTATCACAAGATGCAACAAATATTAGAGCACACTCCAAACACCACAAATTTCGCAGTAAGCAATCCCTACTTCGCCAAAGGTTTTACTTCGTGTGTTCCAGCGATCATAGGCTATAGCGATAGCGCCACAGTTCCAGCAACGAGCACGCCCTCCCGCTTTGCTTTGACTCTCTAACTGCTGCAACAAGGCACTACGAGCCTCTTCGGCCCCAGTATAACCGGGGTTATACGCGAGATGCAGTAGATTCCCTAGCGGCAAAGAGATTTCATGTGTTGGCGGCTGCAGGGGCGCAGATAAAGGCGGAGTGGCCGCGTTCGGCACAAGTGGTTGTAGCTGGGATGGCGGGTGCTGCGGTGGGCGGCGAAAGAGTTCGCCACGAGGAGTCCGTCGACCGCCTTCGATTGGAGGCGTATAGTTTTGCTGATCTGTACCATTCGATACAGGAGTAGGAGGAACTGGCGGTATAAATGAGGTTACAGATTGATCCGTATTGGGTACACCTGTACCTGCCGCCTCTCCTTCAACTACGGGTGCGGTAGAATCTCGCTCTGAAGCGAGCGATGCTGCCGCATTTTCCGTTTGTTCCGCAAGATGATTGTTATTTTCGGGTTGATCGGGTGGATTAGCGCGTCTGCGTCGTGTAATTGGCATAGGAGACTGCTCCCTTAGAAGTTGTGTGTGTACTGCGTTTGCAAGCAGCATTATATCACAGCAGAGGAAAAAAGTCTAAGATGGTAAACGACAAATTGTATGCGAGCCTGGCATCAAGCTGTGCCAGGCCCGCATACAATTTGTCACATCTTAACTATTCTCAATAGTAATATTACTTGAAAAAATCTGCGTTAATCTTGATGAAATGTTTCCACTCGTCAGGGGTTGCGGATTCCTCAAAAATAGCAGTCACGGGACATGCTGGCTCACAAGCTCCACAGTCGATACATTCATCAGGGTTAATATAGAGCTGCTCAGCCGTGTCAAATCCCTCCTCGTTCTGCGAAGGATGGATACAGTCTACAGGGCATACATCCACGCAGGATGCGTCCTTTACACCAATACAAGGCTGAGTAATTACGTATGTCATGTTCCAGTTATCCTCCTCTTGGCACGCCATGTAGATGTTGAGTATATGGCGGCAAAGTTTTTTCGGCCCGTTTCAGTATAGAGCGTTGAGCAAGCATTGTCAATTCCCTTGATTGTGCTTGACAAAAGGAATTGGCCGTCCTTATATTGCCATCAGGAGTGATAAGAATGTTGACAACAATTGCAGCTATTGCCTATCCACTTATGCTTTGGAGGTTTTGATGTAGAGGTGTGAGAATACGATCTCGGTGCCTTGCTCCTCTACAGAGAAACCAACTTCTCCTGATGATAGGGCCGCGGATGAAGAGTCCGTGATAGCAGGTCCCACTGCTTTCCCGTTGATCAAAAAGCTGAATGTGTCGCCAACAGCCTCAACAGTAATAGAGTTTCTTTTACCAATACTGGTCAGCAGTAAGTTGGTTGGGCCACCAGCCAGTGTTTTCCAGCGTGCATCGCCATCGTAGCGCAAGAATTGATACTGCCCCCCACCCCATGCCACGACTTCAAAAAGGTAGTAATGAGATTGGTCAGCAGTTCCGCGAAACGCAACTCCATAATAATCGGCCCCATCTGAAGAGCCATGTATTTCAGACATGGACACCGTGAGGTGAAAGTTGGCGTATTGATGATTCGCGTAGAGAGCTAAGGCGACGTTATGATCCGATTTATTTTGAATATGGTACTGCTGATCAGCGAAATAAAAGGTACCACCTGTTGGCCAGTCATAGCTATTAGACAGATCGTCAAACAACGCGTTCGCTGGAATAGTGACCTGTACATGTGTCTTAGTAGGAGAGTTGGTGAAGTGAGAAATGATCAACCCACCAACAGATACCGCTCCGATGGCCAGGGCAAAGAACAGCATAATGGAAATGACGGCTCGTGTGAGATTTATTGAACGTATCGCCACAGGTATCACACGAACAACAGGTTCTGACGCGGAAAGAGCGCGTTTCTCACCGCTACTTAAGCCTTCAGAGGTAGCTTTCATGCCATCAGAAGGATTGTTATGGGGATCAACTTGATAGAGCTGGTCAGCGATCTGGAGGGATTGAGCAAAGGCAGCGCTAAACTCACCAGCTGTCTGGAAACGGTCTTCCGGTCGTTTAGCAAGAGCTTTCTGGATCACGCTTTCAGTATAAGGTGTGATATCCACTCGCAATGAACTGAGCGCGGGAGGAGTTTCATGCACTTGTAGGAGCGCAACCGCAATGGTGGAATCAGCGATAAAAGGGAGGCGCCCTACCAGGAGATAGAAAAGTGTAATGCCAAGTGAGTAGATATCCGAGCGACCATCCAGTGGCTGGCCCATTGCTTGCTCCGGCGAGATGTAATCGGGTGTTCCCATCAGCATGCCTGGAGACCTGCTTGAAGACTGCTCAGCGATAATGTCTCTACGCATCATGTGAGCGATGCCGAAGTCGGAGAGAGCGACGCTGCCATCGCTATCCAACAAGATATTAGCTGGCTTGACGTCACAATGTACACATCCGTGTTGATGCGCATAATCTAACGCAGCAGCGATCTGTTCAAGATACCATTGTGCCTCATGAAGGGTCAGGCAACCATTACTGGCTACATACTCGCCCAAGGTGCCTCCAGGCATATAGGGCATAATGATATAAGGCAATCCGTCCTGTTCGCCATAGGAGTAGATTGGTAGAATATTTGGGTGATCTAACTGGCTAGCAGCCTCCGCCTCGAGCAAGAAACGGCTATAAAAATCTTTCTGCATCTGTACGTCCAAATTGGAACGTGGTAGAAAGACTTTTATAGCGACTTTCTGCTCAGGTGTGCGCTGTTGGGCCAGGAATACGGCACTGGTTCCCCCATAGCCCAGTAATCTTTCTATGACGCATGAGCCCAGCGCTTTACCGATTAGGTGTTGTCCCCTGGTCGTTGACAAGCTAGAAAACCTCTCAATTCCCCACATGCGAGAGTGAGCGAGCAAGTGTAATACCTGGGATACAAATACTTGCGGTGATACAAGAAGAAACCAGTTTGATTCTAGCAAGAATTATAGGCAGCTGTCAATGGTTAAAATTTGTTGCCTGAGAGACGGTATAGCTTCTTTGGCTGCACCCCCAACTGACCTTGGCTGTGTTCATTCTCTTTGAAATGAGTTACACTTTTCAGACAAATATCAACATGGAGGTATCTCTTTCAGATGACAATCGGAACTACAGGATTATATCGTTCAATCCATGCACAACCTGAAATGGTGCGCCAGCTTTTGACAGATTGGGATGGTCCGTCGCAGGCGGCGGAGAGACTGGCACAGGTCAATCGTGTCTTGCTAGCGGGGATCGGTACAAGCTTCCACGCAGCTATGGTAGGAGAATATTTGCTGCGCCGGGCAGGTGCAGATGCCTGGGCAGTGCGTTCGTTTGAGTTCGTCAACTATCCCCGTCCCTTACGCTCAGACGATGGAGTGATTGTTATTAGTCATCGAGGCAGCAAGCTTCATGGCAACATGGCGGTACAACGCGCCCTGGATGCAAAGGTACTGACGATTGGCATTGCCGGTAAAAGCTCTAAGATGCAAGGGCCAGATATCGTGATAGAGACAGTAGAACAGGACCCTTCTTCTACACATTCCATAAGCTATACCGGCGCTTTGA
>CATPCK010000055.1 GCA_955652655.1 uncultured Ktedonobacteraceae bacterium
TACATTTATAGATGAGAAAGGTGCATATAGGATGACATCGAGAGGTGCAAACGGGACGCGATCAATCGGGTCCCTACATTATCCCCTGGCATTCACCACCCTTGCGTGTCCCGACTGGTCGTGGGAGCAGACCGTCCAGAAGGCCGTTGAGTACGGCTATCAGGGGCTGGAACTGCGGGGCGTCGAGGGAGAGATGGACCTGACGAAGGCGGCTCCATTTACAGGCAACCGGCTACCAGCCACTAAACGCGAATTGAAGGAGCGCGGTTTAGCCATTCCATGCCTGGACACATCGTGTCGCTTTGACCAGGCTGCCGAGATCGACACCAACATTAGTGAAGGGAAGCGCCATATCGATCTGGCTAACGAGTTAGATACGCCCTACATCCGGGTGTTCGGAGATCGCATCCTGGATATCCAGTCGCGTGAGAAGATCATCGAGCAGGTAGTCGAAGGTTTGCTTGCACTCGCCCATCATGCGGAAGGAACGAGCGTTCAGGTACTGCTCGAATCTCATGGTGACTTCGCACGCGTGCAGAACCTACTCGATGTGATACGGGTAGTGGGACGCGATCAAGCGGGTCCCTACGTGGGGGTGCTCTGGGACGTGCATCATCCGTTCAGATTCTTTTCTGAGCCCCTGGCGGACACGTACGAGAAGCTCAAGGACCGTATTCGGCATGTTCACTTGAAGAACTCGGTAGCTACGGATGACGGAGTTCGCTACTCTCTAATGAGCCATGGGGATGTGCCGGTTAGTGAGGTGCTGCGGCTGCTGGCGAGCGGTGGTTATGACGGGTGGATCGCGTTCGAGTGGGAGAAGCGCTGGCACCCCGAGATCGAGGAGCCCGAGGTTGCCTTGCCTGACTTTGTCCGTGTCTTACGCACAGCCGAGGCGCAGCTTGATATTCGGTAATGAAGGGAGTTACTGATGGCAACAGAAGGATCATCCTCCGGGCTTCACGGGACGCGATCAAGCGGGTCCCTACAACAGTTGATCAAGGATGATACGGTCAGGCAACTGCGCCAGCAGCAGGGACTCATGGCAATGTTAGGCAGTGAGGTTGGGACGCTCAAGCTTGATTGGGTCGATGGTGTGCAACGCCTGCTTGCAGACAACGCCATGCTGGAGCAAGTGGAAACGGAGGCGCGAGAAATCTGGGAGCGTGGTATACGGCATATCATCTGGGCCGGCATGGGCGGCTCGATCATGGCTGTACGTGTCCTGACTGATCTCGGCTTTTGCGGACGCGATCAAGCGGGTCCCTACAGCAGCAGTCGCGACAAAGGGCAGGTGACCATCTACCCATTGGACAGCACTGACCCGGCAGCCCTCAACGAAATTGTGCGGAAGATAGCGGAAGCCAAGCACCTGGCGTTGCCGGCCAGGGAAGAATCTTCCAATCCAGCCTTCTTACGAGCACCTGGGGCGCAATCAATTGGGCCCCTACTAGATGACGTGATGATGGTCGGTGTATCGATGGGCATGACATCCGAGGAGCCTATCACGCACCTCACATGGTTCACCGAACTTTTGAAACAGGCGGGGTTACGCCCGGCGGAACACCTGCTTGTTATGACACTTCCCGGCTCCTATCTTGACCACTTTGCCCGGGAGCAGCAGGCACCCAGTCTTCCCTTGCAATTGGACGGAGGGACGGGCACCGGTGGGCGGATGAGTGCGCCCACCACACGGGTATTTCTGTTGCCTGCCGCTCTCTACCTCACGCGCCTTTCAGGGGACACGATCAAGCGGGTCCCTACAGGAAACCACGGGCAATTGCGAGCCATGCTCCGCCAGGCCTGGGACGAGTACGACCTCGACCATGCCACGGAGCGGCCCGCCGATCACCCCTTCGTGCAACTGGCCGCCGCCCTGAGTGATGTCAGCATAGATGGCGCCTGTCGCCTGCTGCTGAGGTTGCCAGAAGGCTGGCAACCCCTCGTGCCCTGGATAGAACAATTAATGGAGGAGAGCTTAGGCAAAGGTGGCAAAGGTGTCGTTGTCTTTGACGATCAATTCCTGAACTCTCAAGCTCCAGGCTATCGTTCGAGCGGCACACTCTATGTACGGGTCGTTACTGACCTTCCACAATCAGAGGAGGAGCATAGCTTTACTCTCTCTCAGCCCTACCTTGCCGGGAAAGAACCTCTAGACCGGTTAGCAGCTGTGGCTACAAGTTTCCTGGGCTGGCAGTTGAGCATGGCTCTTTATGGCTATTTGCAGCGCATCACCTTTGCCGGTCAACCTGCGGTCGAAAACTATAAAGCGCGTGCCCGCGTACTACGGGCTCAAGATGATCCACTCCAGGTCACAAAGAATTGGGCTGCAACTACCTCTGATACAGAACCGACCAGTGGAGTGTCTTACATCTTACTTGCACCGCAAGGAGTGGAGATACAAGGGTCTCCCGCCTCCATATTTGCCAGGACACTGCTTCGAACCTTCACAGCATCCACAAGAGACCTTTCGCCTGGTTATCTTGATCTCACCATCAATGGTGAACTGCCATCAAATGTAAAGGCGACCACAAGGGTCGCCCCTGCTATGGACGATGTGGCTGCCCGCGCGGAGCATAGTAGGGGCGATGGCTTGTCCTCGCCCTTCCGGCTTGATGCACACCTGCATACCATCGGCAATGAACTTCTAGGCATACCGGTGAAACTACGGCGAGCACCTGCGGCGTACCATTCAACGGAGCAAAGCGAGATGGACGGCCCGCCCTTGCTGGTGAGTCTGCGCGTGCTGGCCCGCGACCATGAAGAGAGTAACCTCGGTAGCTATACCGATATCTTTCTATGCGCTCAAGCCGTGAGTACCTGGCAGGCGATGATAGAACAAGGACGCACGTGCTTTTTGCTGTTCATAGATGGTTCCATAGACGATGCGGTTGAGCCCTTTCACCGCTTTTTTTCCGAAGTAGCAGTCCATCTTCGTGGGCAGTAGCAACAACATGAATACGAGGGAGACATCAAGTATGACGGAGAAACTACGGTTTGGAATAATTGGCTGTGGCGTGATCGGCCGCCTCCACGCGGAGGCTATCACCGGTTTGCCCGATGCGCAACTGGTTGCCGTAGCAGATAGCATCCCTGAACGAGCACAGGAGCTAGCAGAGAAATATCACGTGAAGCCCTACAGTGATTTTCACGAGATGCTGGCGTGTGAGCAACTGGATGTCGTCGATATCTGCACACCCAGCGGTCAGCATGGGGAGGAAGCTATCCAGGTCATGCGCTCGGGGCGGCATGTGATCGTCGAGAAACCAATGGATATCAGCCGCAAGGCGATTGAGGAAATGTTGCGGGTGCAGCAAGAGGCCGGCGTGAAGCTGGCTGTCATTAGCCAGCACCGCTTCGATCCGGTCACCCGCGAGGTGCATGACCTGGTTGAGGAGCAGGCCTTTGGCCGATTGGTGCTCGGCAACGCCGTTATACCCTGGTGGCGCTCGCAGGCGTACTACGACAGTGGAGCATGGCGCGGTACCTGGGAACTTGATGGTGGTGGTGTGCTAATGAACCAGTCTATCCACTCAATTGATCTGTTGCAGTGGTTGATGGGTCCGGTCAAGAGCGTCTTCGCGTACACGGACATCCTGGTGCATCGCATGGAGACCGAAGATGTGGGGGTGGCCGTCTTGCGCTTCGCCAACGGGGCCCTGGGGACAATTTCCGCGACGACGGGGGCCTATCCAGGGGCGAGCACGCGCATCGAGATTTATGGCGACAAAGGATCGGCCGTGATCGAGGACGACCAACTGAGCTACCTCCACCTGGCGCGGGATGATCGCGAGGAGGTTGGCCCCTACGGTACTGGTGCCGGGAAACGCGCCCAGCGCACCGAGACCGCGGATAAGTCAGCAGCTCAGGATCCTGCTGCGCTTGCCATCAGAAGCCATGCACTGCAGATCGCCGATATGATGCGTGCGATCCGTGAGGATGGCACCCCGCTCCTTGACGGCTATGCTGCAAAGCATCCCGTCGAGATCATTTTAGCCATCTATGAGTCGGCCCGCACCCACCAGGAGGTAACACTGTCATGATTCGCCTTTCTGCCTTCGCCGACGAGATTTCTCCTGACCTGGATGAACAGATTGCGGTACTCAGCAGCGAGAAGGTTCGCTTCCTGGACCTGCGCGGTGTTTGGGATACGAATGTACTGGATCTCAGCGATCAGCAAGTGACCAGGATCAAGGAAACGCTGGACGCGCACGGTATTGGCGTTGCCGCCATTGGCTCTCCCATCGGGAAGGTTCCCATCGATAGCTCGTTCGACGAGCACCTGCACCTTTTCGAGCGGGCCATTGCAGTGGCGCAAGCCTTGCAATCGCCCTATATTCGCATCTTCTCCTTCTATCCTCCCACAGCCCTCAAGGAGGATAGAAATGACAGCGGCGCTGTCAATCCAGCCGAGTACCGCGACGAGGTGCTGAGACGGCTGCGTGA
>CATPCK010000056.1 GCA_955652655.1 uncultured Ktedonobacteraceae bacterium
CGCTGCGCTGCGCTCGAACGTGGCATCGTCGAAGTCCCATTGTGGCGAAGCGAGCTGCCAAATGAGCTTCGCAAAGTCGTGCCGGTATTTCTCGTAGCCGGCCCGGCCGCGTTCGGTGGCGAAGTAATACTGGTACCACCACTGGAGCTCAGCCTGTGGTGGCAACGGCACCGTGCCGACTTGCTGACTGCCGATCAAGTACCCGCTCACCGAGACGAGGCCCTTGCAGCGCTCCGGGAAGATGGCCGCGATGATGTCGGCCGTCCGCGCTCCCCAATCAAAACCAGCCAGGATCGCCCTCTCGATCCTGAGCGCGTCCATCAACGCGATGATATCAACAGCGACTACCGATTGCTGGCCATTGCGCAAGGTTTCACTTGAAAGAAAGCGCGTCGTGCCATAGCCGCGCAGATACGGGACGAGCACCCGGTAGCCTTTCGCCGCCAGCACAGGCGCAACGTCGACATAGCTGTGAATGTCGTAGGGCCAACCGTGTAGGAGCATGACCGCCGGACCATCGCTCTTGCCAGCTTCGGCGTATCCGACATTCAGGACGCCGGCATCGATCTGCTTCAGCGGGCCGAACGACGTGTTCGTCACGTTACTCATCATACTTTTCACCTTTCTAGGCCCAGCGTTAAGAGAGCGGCTTTGCATCCGCAAGGTGGAGAAGTGCGGAGCAGTTTTCAGATGTTCCGTTGCAATGCGTCTATGAAACTGCTCCACCGTTAAGCTTAACACTGCTGACACCATGAAAATGGGGACGACCGGCATCAGTACCTGTCAACTAGCGCTTCTTATTGTATGGCAGCGCTGCAAGCGCTACGATCCAATCAAACTGAGCCAATAACCCGCATGATCGGTCCGGTTCTGGCCAAAATGGCCATGTGATCGGCAGAGTTGGCCCTTGTATGTTCCCAAAAACGCTGCCGATAATGGAACTGTGCCGGAGTTATCTACTTTGCGGCTGCAAAGCCGCTATCTTAACGCTGAGCCTTCTAATAATACTTTTCGCTGCACTATGACTGTTCAGCGCAGAGAACAGGCACACTTTCTCACATACATTTTCCTGTTGGTCGTTGGCGTTGTTGCTTGTGCACCAGAGCCACACAAACGGTGTTTCTCTCTTCTTTGCGTAAAGTTATGTGAGAAAAATGATGCCACTGCTCAGACGGACTCAGCCAATCGGACGAAAAGTTATGCGAGAAAAAGCGACGCGTTTGCATGTTCGCCATCTGGCGACGAAGCCGCGCAAACGTTTAGGATCTGGATTTATTCTATCTGAGGGCATTTCGTAACTCAAAAAGCCCTCCCGTCGCTCCAACTAAGTACAATCATATTAGTTTCGCGGGATGCTACGTCTGTGCTTCGGCTTGATTCTTTAGGACGATTGACACATATTGCGCATTTGTTTCTTGAATGTACTTAGTAGAGAGTGTGAAGCGTGGAAAGGTATCCACACAACACACTAATTTCGGCGTCCCTAAAAAAAGCGCGTTCTGCTTATGCCTCACGTATGCTTTAGTGCAAATACACTAACAAGGAGTCGCGCCACTTACTTGGTTGCGCATCGAAAATGATGACGGTCAAACAGGTACAAGCTCAAGACACCTCTCTTCCAATATGTCGCTCCTGCCGAGACAAGCTGGGACAACAAAGCACAGGAGAGAGTGCTGAAACTGCTACGAGGGACACACTTGAGGAAAACCGCACATTTGCTAAAAATCACTCTCGTTTTTGTTTACCGTATAAAGTGTAAGCACTCTCTCTTGTTTTGTCAAGTAATCGTGCTGTAATGCTGTAATGGTTCCACCAACTATGGGGTGCTGAGGGTTGAAAAGTGAGAGAGAGGTTGCTACTGTAAGAAAAAACTCAGGAATAAAGGTAGGAACCTCTCATGTACGTGACAGTATCGCTGAAGATCGAAATCGATGCAAGCGCCAGCCTCAGTGAGGTTCCACCCACTATCGGGTGCTGCCAGACGCGCCGGGCGCAGGGGCCGGCGCGACATACACCGTGCCGCGACTCATGGTGCATAGAGCAGTGCCCCCTGCGCGAGCTGGGGTCCAACGCGCAACCTCCCAATTCTTGGTTGAACCCTTTCACGCCAGAGCATGACGATGAGTGAGCAAAACATGTTAGAATAAAAAGCTGCTCGACAAGAGGGAACTGCAGCTGGTGTCTCATCACAACGAATCCTCCAAAGGAGAAAAGAGGGATGACTGATATCTTTGTCGAACTGGGTGGAAAGAAGGCCATTGCCTGGTCGCTGGAGTGGCCCGGGTGGTGCCGGATTCGCAGGAACGAGCAGGAGGCTGTGCAGGCGTTGATCGAGACCGAGGCGCGCTACCAGCTGATCGCGCAGCGGGCTGGGCTGGATTTTGCACCTGACGATCTCGTGGTTGTTGAACGTCTCCCAGGCGATGCCAACACGGCCTGGGGAGTGCCTTCGGTTCTGGCTTCTGCCGAAACCAGACCCATCGATGCGACGACCGCCCAGCGCCACGTGGCGCTCCTGCGCGCGTCATGGGACAGACTGGAAGAGGTCGTCGCGACCGAGCCCTCGGAACTGCGCAAAGGTCCGCGTGGTGGAGGTCGAGACCGAGACGAGATATGGCGCCACGTCATCGAAGCCGAGCGGGCTTATGCGCGCAAGATCTGGGTGCGACACAAACCGTTCGAGATCAACGACAAGAGCGCCCTCAAAGCTATGCGGGAAGAGATCGCTGCCGTGCTCTCCAAGCTCTCTACCGGCGAGCCCCTGGTTTCTGGGGGATGGAACGCCAGCTACGCGGTCCGGCGCATGGCGTGGCATGTGGTCGATCACATCTGGGAGATAGAAGATCGTCGAAGCTGATCGCGTGGGCGCGCAAGAGGGCACCGGCCCTTGCCCAATTTTTGACAGGACCACAGAGCGAGCGAATTGACACGTCTGGCGTGGAAGGAGACTAGATGTGGCGCGGGATGCGCGAGGCGGCTTCACGATGATTCCCATGATTCACCTGTCCTGGCTACTTGGTACATCCGTTCCTCCAAAAGGAGAACTGGGGAGTGAATGATGGGCAGGAAAGAGGAGGGTCCTGGAGGGAGAGGTGCTGGGTGCAGCGAGAGCGTCCAGACCATCTCCTCTGCCTTGTGCTCCACGCTGCACCTGCGTGCAAGCAGGAACGTCTCAGTGGAGGGTGATGACTTGTATTGCTTCAGATCTATTTTTATAAAGGTAATGTTATTTATCTCGTATTCTATAATTAGTCTCACCGGAACCGACGGGCGTCCGATTATCTCCAAGCATACCAGCGTGACAGGCAGACAAGATGGGCCAATTTTTGTTTTTCAGTGCCTACACCCTCTTATGCTGTACAACAG
>CATPCK010000057.1 GCA_955652655.1 uncultured Ktedonobacteraceae bacterium
GCCACCGATCTCTTGATGAATGCGCCCTCGCCCGTTGAAGAAAAGCAGCTGCAAGAATTGCATTTGCGCGTGAGAAAAGAGGAAAAGAGATAGTTCGATACCCATTATTGCTAAAACATCTAGTAAGGCATCTCTTATGGCGCTATTCCCTCGTTTGGAAGAAGACAGCTAGCTTACCTTAAGGCCCAAAGTAGGGCTAATTTGAGGCGCACCCACACTCACTATCAAGCAAAACTATTGACAATGCCCTGCCAGGGTGCTATAATCCACGGCAGAGAGAGAGACATAATCACCCATGATCCCGTAGCTCAGTTGGATAGAGCGACAGTTTGCGGAACTGTAGGTCGTAGGTTCAAATCCTATCGGGATCGCCATCCATGAACTTTTAGACGTCCAATCTCCTGGTAGAGAACGGGCGTCAAATTTTATCCCCCGTTAATATCCACCTTTTCCGTTTGCCAGACGACGCTAACCGGGCAGAGGTACCTGCTCACTGGCAGCGAAGCGCCTCTTGTGATTTCCACTAAATACGGTCACACCGCCCCTTCCATACACGCTCCAGGCCCCATTTGACCTGACGAGTGCCGTTGAACCATCGATACCGACGAGGGTTAACTTTCTTTTAGTCAACGTCATCGTGGCGGTAAACGCCGCGGGTATTTCGTCAAAATGGGGAATGACAA
This sequence comes from uncultured Ktedonobacteraceae bacterium, assembly GCA_955652655.1. Classification (GTDB taxonomy): domain Bacteria; phylum Chloroflexota; class Ktedonobacteria; order Ktedonobacterales; family Ktedonobacteraceae; genus UBA11361. Next base: position 684 of record CATPCK010000057.1, read on the forward strand.
TAATATCGGGCGCGATGCCCAGTGCCGGCATCGTGCGCCACAACTGCGGAAAGTCGAAGAGTTCCCCACCCAGTACCATAGCACCCGCTGAACAACCAGCCAGAACACCACCAGCCGCCATCACATGCATGATCGCTTGCCACGCGGCAGTATCCTTCAGCGTCTCAAGGAGGTAGCGCGGCTTGCCACCGGAGAAATAAACAAAGTTCGCTGCGGCAATCCGCGCTACAATGCTATCATCGTCTGCGTCCCCGCGTTCAAGCAGCATGACCGCTTCGGCGGTTGCGCCAAGTTGAGAGAAGTGATCGACGCCCAATTTAGCCCAGCGTTCAGGAACACCTGGACCATCAGGGGCTGACGCAGTGGGCAGTACCACGACATGAGGTGTGCCATCGACGTGCTCAAGTAACGTTGCATCGACAGGTGCAATTGGTGGAAGAAACTCTCCCGCGCCCACCAGCGCGAGGGTCCCCGGTGTCGGTACGCTCATTATCTATTCCTTCAACATCATTTGTTTGTAACGTTATCCTCTACAATTCTACGCCGCAAGAGATGTTTACTGTCAAGGGGTCGTCGTAAATGTTATAATTTCGGTTATGGCAAACGTACAAAAAGAACCGGTGAAGCCTGACTATATCGGTATAGATATCGGTGGCACCAATACTCGACTGGGCTTATTTCAATCTCCAGGCATGCCCGGCTTTGCAACGCTAGCAAAATTTCCTACCTGCCAGCGCTACGAACAACAGCTCCAGGGGATTATTACAGCCATAGAGAGCGTTGGCCTGACAAACCTGGCAGGTATCGGCGTCTCTATCGCCGGGCGCATCGCCAGGGATGGGCGTTCCGTCATCGTTGCCCCCAACCTGCCAGGCTATATTGACATGCCATTCGCCCAGGATTTATCAAACCAGTTTGGCTGCCTCACGCGCCTCGCGCATGACGCGGTCTGTGGTCTACTCGCCGAAAAGAAATTCGGCTTTCTCCAGCATTTCGACAGGTGTGCCTATGTAACTGTTTCCACAGGCACCGGTGCGGCAATACAACTCACGAAAGCAGCAATTACCCTCATATCCTCAATTGAGATAGGGCACCAGATCCTGGATGGGAATCAGCGATTCTGCTTATGCGGACAGGTCGGATGCCTGGAAACCTTCACCGGCGGTAAACAAATAGAGCTGCGTTATGGTCATGCTATCGCTGAGATTACCGATAGTGCTTTCTGGGAAAACTTCTGCGCGAAACTGGCCATTGGGCTTATCAACCTGGCAATGCTCACCAGGATTGATGCCGTTGCTATGAGTGGAGCGATTATGCTCAACAATCCTCATCTTTTGATGCGTATCCAGCAGCGCATCGATACGATGATCCGGGGAAGCATGCTGCGGCTGGGCCTTGCGCTATCAGGAGAAGATGCTCCGCTCATTGGGGCTGCACTGCTTCTTGACGTCCCTGAAGAGACGATTTTACACTGATCTCTATGAAATTTTAATTACCCTATTACCTCTTGACCCATTCTGCCATACTCCCTATACTAAAGCCTGGTCAGTCTATAGTCGTCGGTTATCAGGTAAACGCCGCTGGATGAGCATTTTACACATTGAGCAGAAGTCGCCCCTCTTTCCATGGAGAGGGAGGAAGTAATAGAGACAGTTGTGAAAAGCATTGTGCGCTGGAGATCGTTTGCTTTATTTGCTCTGGCATTGTTGGGCCTGGCTTTGCGTCTTTACGGTTTGAACTGGGATCAGGGCAATAGTTTCCACCCTGACGAACGTCAAATTCTCTTTCACGTCACCGCGCTCTCCTGGCCGAGCAGCCTGGCACAGTTCCTCGATCCGGCCAATTCGCCGCTCAATCCCCACTTTTTTGCCTATGGCTCCTTCCCGCTCTATCTTTTAGCTATTATAGGCAACGTCCTGTCTCATTTCTTCCCTGATATCACATCGCTGGCCAACCTGACGTTAGTGGGCCGCGTGCTCTCTGCCATTTTTGATTGTGGCACCATACTGCTGACAGGGTGGCTTGCGTTAGCCCTGACTGAGGATACAACGCCAGGCCGACGCTATGCCTGGTCTCTGGCGCTCTTGTCGGCAGCTTTGGTGACCTTCACTCCTCTGCAACTCCAGCTTTCGCACTTTTACGCCGTTGACACGATGCTCCTGTTCTTCACAATGCTCACGGTGCTGGCAAGTGTTAAACTGGCTCGGACGGATGCTTTCATACGCTGGTCATTGATTGCGGGCCTTGCGTATGGTCTCGCCCTCGCCACAAAATTCAGCGCCGCACCTCTCATGATCCCAATCATGGTTGCCTTGCTCTTGCGCTGGCATAAACTGGGCCTCATTTCTTCACTGGCCTCATATCTCTTGATTATAGGCATAACTGCAGCGGCATTTCTTATAGCCATGCCCTATGCATTGCTTGACAGGGTGAACTTCGTCCAGCAACTTAGCTCACAGGGTGATTTAGCGCGTGGTTACCTTGATCTACCCTACGTGCGGCAGTTCGCCGGTACCGTACCGTACCTCTATGAGATCCAGAATATGCTTTTCTGGGGGATGGGAGTAGCGCTTGGTCTCGTGGCGTTCGCTGGACTGCTCTGGCTCTGTTGGCGCGTCTGGAAGCGCGATGCCCTGCTGTGGCTGGTCATCCTTTCCTGGGTGCTTGTGTATAGTGCTATTACAGGTAGTTTCTATGTCAAGTTCATGCGCTACATGCTGCCAGTCTACCCGTTCCTTGCTCTGATGGCCGCTGCTTTATTGCTCGCACTCCTGCGGAGAGCAGGGGCAGTAACTCAGCCCTCTCAACGACGGGCTGCTACAATTCTGCCCATGCTGGCTATTGTGCTTGTTCTGCTGGGAACCGTGTTTCAAGGATTGGCCTTGCTCAATGTCTATAGCCAGCCGAATACGCGCATCCAGGCATCGCAGTGGATATATAGCCATGTGAAACCGGGCAGTGTGCTCACGTATGAACAGTGGGACGATCCGCTACCCGTTGCGCTCGACAATCATACGCCTGATATCTATCAGCAAGCTACGTATGACGGTGCCAATGGACAGCAGCAGACCGGGCTCGATCTGTACGGGGACGATACGACCGATAAGGCGCGGCAACTGTCCAATCTCTTGCCTACTATTGATGTCATCACCATGGCGACCGATCGCCTGGATAAATCTATTCCTCGCCTGCCATTTCGTTACCCGCTTACAATCCATTACTATCAATTGCTTTTTAGCGGCCAACTGGGTTTTCACCTGGCAGCGCGTTTTGAAAACCATCCCCACCTTTTTGGACTGTCCCTCGATGATAGTAGCGCCGACGAAAGCTATTCGGTCTTCGATCATCCTACCGCGCGCATCTTTGTACGCGACAATCCCTATCCTTATACGTCCGCTCAACTCCTTCAAAAATTGCTGGATGGCGTGCAGTTGCCTCCGTTCGGCGCGAAACTTACCGGGGTAGAGCGCTCCTTGTTGCTTACCCCTCAACAAATCGCCGACAACCAGCAGCAGCCTCCTTTTAGCATACAATTTCCCGCGCATAACATCTCTAATACAGCGCCCGTGCTCTTCTGGTGGCTGGCCCTCACTGCGTTGGGCTTGTTGACGTTTCCCCTCGCTTTTTCGCTTTTTTATGCGCTGGCAGATCGGGGCTATATCTTCAGTAAGACGCTAGGTATGCTCTTACTGGCATACTTCGCTTGGCTTCTTGCTAGCCTCCACGTGCTGGCCTTTAGCCGTGCCTCACTACTGTTGGTCGCGGCCCTGATGCTGTTCTGCGCCATTGCGATGCTCACCTGGCAGCGTCAAAAAATCATACGCTTCCTGCGCCAGCACTGGCACTTAGTGTTATTGGAAGAGATCGTTTTTACCCTGGCCTTCCTGCTTTTCGTGGGTATTCGCTCCCTCAATCCTGATTTGTGGAGCCCCTACATCGGCGGGGAAAAACCGATGGAGCTGGCATTTCTTCACGCCGTACTGCGCAGTTCCTATATGCCGCCCTATGATCCCTGGTTCGCGGGTGGCTATATTAACTACTACTACTATGGGTATGTCATCGTCGCTGCATTGATCAAACTCACGGCGATCGTCCCTACGACCGCCTTTAACCTGGCTATTCCCACCCTCTTTGCCCTGACCTTCACCGGGGTTGTATCCCTGGTGTTCAGCTTTACACGCCGCTTCCCGGTCGCTCTTCTGGCTGGTTATTTTGCGGCTCTGATCGGCAATTTCGATGGTTTTGTGCAACTCAGAACACAGGTCGCGGCTGCGCTGGCGCATACAAAACCACTCATGTTTGATTATTGGCGTAGTAGTCGTGTCATCCCCTTCACTATCAACGAATTCCCATTTTGGAGCTTTCTCTTCGCCGATCTGCACCCACACGTGATCGATCTTCCGATAGCAGTCCTCATGTTGGGCATTGTAGGGGTGCTGATCCTTCCAGGTGAAGTGGAGGTTATGACAGCTTCTTCACAGCGTAGGCGCAAGTTCTTTTTATACCTGCTCGCGGCCTTTGTCTTTGGAACTATAGCCTGTGTTAATACCTGGGATATGCCAGTATATGCCGTGCTATTTGCCACGGTGTTGATCGTACAAACGATCCTTGAGAAGAGATGGGCCCCAAAGCTGGAAATCTTCGTATCACTGAGTTTCTGCCTTTTAACGGTTATCCTGCTGTATGCTCTTGGCTATCTTTTCTACTGGCCATTTTATGCTTCCTACCAGCAACTCTATGTCAATGGCCTTGGGCTGGTTCAGCAGGGGAGCACATTGGCTGCTTACCTTACCATATTCTGCCTGTGGATATTCCTTGCGCTCAGTTTCTTTTTGCTGGAGCTGTATCGCTGGTTGAATGCGAGAAGCAAGATTCTCCCCGAAACCCGGCGTATCGCCGGGTACATACTTTTATGCGCCGTGGTACTCACCTTTGTCACACTACTTGGATTGAAGACACTCTTACTGGCGTTGCTTGGCCTTGGTATCTTTCTTTTCGTCGCGTGGGGCATCGATGGCGGTGCGCCATCCAAATCATTCAAAGCCATCGTTTTGCCAGTAAAGCGGTCGAAAATTGCACCAACTACCGTCCAGCTTGATTACACGGCGCGGCACACGTCAGAGGCCACGACGCGCTTCCTGTATGTGATGCTTCTGATGGGGTTGGGTATCACCCTTGGCCAGGAGATCGTTTACGTGCGTGATTTTTTGGATGGCAGTGACTATTTCCGCATGAACACCGTCTTTAAGTTCTCGTTGCAAGCGTGGCTCTTCTTTGCCATCGGCGGCGCGCTGGCGGTACAACAATTATATAAGCGCCTGGCTGGTTTTATACGGCTGGCCTGGTCGGTAAGCTTCATCGTGTTAGCGTTGGCATGTTCAGTCTTTCTCTTTGAAGGGACGATTGCGCGTATCAGTGACCATCAGGCATGGGTCAATGCAACTCCACAACAACAATCTGTGCAGAGCGCCAATTATATTCCGTCATTGGATGGGTTCGCCTTTGCCCGTGCCTGGTATCCCGCTGATGCAAAGGCAATCACGTGGCTCAACGACCATGTCGCGGGAACGCCCGTTGTACTTGAGGCAGTTGCCCCCGTTTCCTATCAATGGTTCAACCGTGTTTCGGTGTATACTGGCTTGCCAGATGTTCTGGGTTGGCCGGACCATGTTAGTGAGCAGCGTTACAGTGAACAAACGCTCAATCGTGTCACCGACATTAACATTATCTACTCGACATCCGATGCGCCTACGGCCATTGAATTGTTGCGCTATTATCATGTACAGTATATTTATGTTGGGCCATTAGAACAACAAATATATGGCCAGCAGGCGTCGCGCGGGTTGAGTAAATTTGATCGCATGGTGGGTCATGTATTGCGTATCGTTTATCGTACAAAGGACGTAACCATCTACGAAATGCAGTAATGCCAGGATTGACCTCCTTTCTCCGTCCGGATAGAAGAAGATAGTACCCGGATGGTATACTAATAGGAACTTCTGACAGCACAAATACGTCAAAGGTTGGTAGTGCCATACGTAAAATTACTATCTCTACAACGTGTTTTTATAGTGGCGTCAAAAATTTACTAGAGAGATTCAATGGTCGAACTACTACAAATGTGGGCTATGGTCGAAGTGCTGGGCTTCGTGTGTCTGCCGCTCACTGTTACCGTATTTCATAATCTACCAGACAGGGGATGGGCCTTCGGTAAAGCTATCGGTACAGCGGTTCTGGCTTTTTGTGTCTGGCTCCCATTGATGTGCCTGAGTGCTCTGCCCTTCAGCCAATTCTTAATAGCCGGAGTCTTTCTACTCCTGCTAGGCGGCAATATCATTGGCTTTTTAAAGGTGCGCCAGACTATTGCAAAAGTGGTGCGCGTCAATTTTCCCTACATACTTATCAGCGAAACGGTCTTCGCGGGCATGATGTTTTTACTGGGCTGGATACGCTCGTTTGTGCCTGATATCCGCTCATTTGAAATGTTTATGGATGAAGGCTTTATTGCTGCGATCATGCGCAGTCCCCATTTTCCTCCCAACGATATGTGGTACGCAGGCTCCCCCATCAACTACTACTATTATGCTCACTTTACCGCCGCGACCCTGGGGAAACTGCTCGGACAGAGCCCTTCGATAGTCTTTAACACAGGGATCTGTATGTTCTTTGGTTTGACTGCTGTGAACCTGTTTGGCGTCACCAGCAATGTTGTTGCCTGGGCGCAACATCTACGTAAGAGTGCTCATTTGAACAAAGTCGCTGAGCCCCAACAACCCGCTACAAGCTATCCATCGCTGCTTCGCGCCGTTCCCTATGGCTTTTTGACCATGTTGATGGGCCTGGTCCTCGGTAACCTGGCAGCAACACAGCAATGGTGGGAGCAACATGGCGACTGGACTCAGTTTAATTGGTTCAATCCATCGCGTGTCGTGGATAGGACCATCAACGAATTCCCGGCCTTTAGCTTCCTGCTCTCCTGCTTTCATGCGCATGTTTTAGCGCTGGCCTTCACCATAGTAGCTATAGCGCTGGCGTTCAACCTGTTCCTGGAACAGGAAGGGAGGGGTCTGCATGTCTTCGGTCGTGGTTGGCGTCTCCCCACCACTATGGCAACAACTGCCCTTATCCTGGGTGGTCTCTTTGCCATGAACGGCTGGGATTTTCCCACCTATGTTGGTTTGACCGTGGTGTGTATTGCCTTCCAGCAATATTTTGCTCACCGCTCTCGCTTTCACCTGGAACTCCTGCTGGATATCTTTACAGCCTGCGCCGGGCTGATCGCGCTCTCATTTATTATGTATGTTCCCTTCTATCTCACCTTTATTTCACCATCACAGGGATTGGGTGTGGTTGGGCCTGCTGATCGCTCCCCGCTCTCAAATGAAATACTGATCTACGGCATGTTCGCTTTTGTCTTCCTCTCGCTGCTGCTGGCCATGGTGTTCAGGCACCCGTTTTTTACCCGTAGCACAGTTCGCTCTGAAGACATTGTAGCTCCTCAACCTGCCCGCCTTCCCTGGTTCAATAAAGGCGTCATGAGTGTACTGTTCGTTATGGTGGCAGCGCTGATCACCTTATTCGCGCTGCGCAACAGCGCGACGTTTGTCGTAGCAGGCAGCATTGCCGCGCTTGGCTGTATCGCGCTGTTCTATAGTCTGCGCGACCGTTCTCAGGCATTTATCCTCTTGTTGGGCAGTACTGCGTTCGCTCTCGTGGCTGTCTGCGAAGTGTTCTTCTTGAAAGACGTTTTCGCGAGTGGAGAATTTCTCCGTATGAACACCGTCTTTAAATTCTATTTCCAGGCCTGGGCGCTGCTCTCTATCACCTCGGGTGCTGGAATCTACTTTATCCTGCAGAGCTTCCGTCCAGGGGAAGCCGCCTTAAATGGGCAGCGTTGGATGCAGCGAGGCGTGGAGGCGCTCTGGATGGCCGGGCTGTTGCTGTTGTTACTGGCCAGCGCGGTTTATCCTCTCGTGGGTACATATGCGCGCACAGATCATTACATGCAGCGTACGAATAGCCTGGATGGTATAGCCTATCTGCAAACCTGTAAAGTTCCCGATTGTGATTATGATACTTCTGGCGATTATGCCGCCATTCGTTGGCTCAATAGCCATGTGAGCGGCGATCCCGTGATTGTGGAGGCTGTGGGAGATGATTACACGAGCTATGCGCGTATTTCAGCGTTTACAGGACTTCCTACACCGATGGGCTGGGTGGGGCACGAATATCAGTGGCGGGTAAACTGGCTTAATAACGGCCTCAATGCGGTCGATTTCGAAAATCGAAAAAGCGATGTAGACATGATCTATACAGACCCACATCAAAGTGTGGTGACGAACTTACTCGCACGTTACCACGTTCAATATCTGTACGTTGGGCTATTAGAGCAAATGAAATATCCCACAGCAAACTTGCATCGTTTCAGTTCATTTTTGCATAGTGTCTATTCTGCTCATGGCGTAACAATATACCAGGTCAGCTAGAACCTGCCATTGTTTCCCGGCTATAGCTGCAATTGTAGGATGGCGTAGTGGCACCATTGGAGGTGCTCAAGGAGGCGTTTTTTGAAGAGGTTTGAGACTGAACCACGAGCAAAGCGAGATTCCGTTGCGGAACCTCTCGTGGAAAAACAGTATGAAGAGGGACAGGCCATAGAAGAACCTGTGAAAGATGCTGAATACGCCGGGGAAGAGGGAATCACTGGCGACAATACACCGGTTGATTCTCTTGATTCCCAGGAAATAGAGGATGATGTCAACCTTTCAGTTGAAGAAGCTAAGTCACCCAACGAACTGGTGTTGATGAGAACTTCTCACGATGAAAAACTGGTAAAATCTCCTCAAACTCCGACGAAGCCGCCTTTACGCGAGCGACTCCTGAATTGGGCACCTTTCTGGGGCGTCTTCTTGCTTGGTGCAATCTTGCGCTTCTGGGGTCTGGGTGATAAACCGCTTCATCATGACGAGAGCCTCCATGCCTACTTCTCTTTACAGCTTTTGCATAATATGGAAAATTGGTTGGGCTGCTTCAGTCCAGGAGCTTCCTGTTATCACTATGATCCACTGCTGCATGGCCCGTTCCAGTTCCATTTCATCGCGCTTGTCTATAAAATTTCCCAACTGGTGGGTGCTCCAGATAATGGTGTGAATACCACGACGGTGCGTATCCTTGCTGCCACCCTCGGCACAGTCATCGTCTGCTTGCCGTATTTCTTGCGCGATTATCTCGGCAAGTGGGGAGCCTGGCTGGCCTGTTTCCTCCTGGCGGTCTCGCCCAGCATGGTCTATTTCTCTCGCTTTGCCCGCGAAGACATCTACATGGCCTGCTTTACCCTGTTGTTGGTCGTTTCGGTTGCGCGCTACATACGCGATCGCAAGGTGCGCTGGCTCCTTCTCGCCGCCCTGGCCTTCTCATTATCCTATGCGACGAAAGAAGCGACCTTTTTGACTGTGGCTGTCTTTGGCAGTTTCCTCGGTGCCCTTATCGCCTGGGAACTTGGGCTAAGATGGCCCATACGTTCAAGGCTCTCTCGTGAGAATGCTCCCCGGTACATTCCTCGTACCGCCGCCCCCATTGCCCTGGTGGTCTATTTTATAGTGCTTGGACTGGTGGCGAAATTTTTCTTCGGCTGGCTCAAGGCCTTATCCATCTATGTCACCGACCCGAAGAATACTCCCACGGCCGATCTCTTTGTCCAGGGGTTGAAGGATAGGACGGTTGAGATCGTTCCCTGGATCGGCATCATTCTTGGCTGCTACGTCCTCTTCATCCTGGGGCGAGAGATGTTCGGCTATGGCCCTCCTCCTGGACGGCGTGGCCTCATGGCCAGGGTTGACCCGGAACGACAGCCTGTTTTGGACACTATTGTAACTATGCCCTGGACGCACTGGTTCTTCGCTGTTCTCGTTGGCTGGACAATCTTCCTGGTCTTGTTTACCGTCCTCTTCACCAATATTAAAAATGGCATTGGAGATGGTATCTGGCAGGGCCTGTACTACTGGATACAGCAACAACAGGTGGCGCGCGGTGGACAGCCCTGGTACTACTACCTCTTGCTCATCCCTCTGTACGAACAGATCGGTGTAGTCTTCGGGCTTATTGGCGTCGTGCGCTGCCTCGTCCGGCCGACGCGCCTTCGCCTCTTCCTCGTCTACTGGTTCATCGGAAACCTCTTCCTCTACTCATGGGCTGCCGAGAAAATGCCCTGGCTGAGCATCCATATCACGATGCCGATGCTGCTGCTGGCAGCTATTGGCCTGGAACCGGCCGTGGTGACATGCTTCAACCTGGTGAAAAATGCCTTTGTTCGTCGCTCCAGGGAGGGGTTACCGGCAAGAGCGGAAGATGTGAATATGCCTGCCAGAACTCCCCAATTGCGCCCGCGCCTGCTCGGTTTTACCGCTATCGTAGGCGTTGTCATGGCGGTCCTGTTGTTGTTGCCAACTGTACATAATATGTACGAGGTAACCTACGTTCATCCCGCCGATGGACCCCATGAAATGCTGGTCTATGTGCAGACCACCACCGATGTTAATGTAGTAATGGCAAAAATCGATGCGCTCGATCAGAAGTTGTATAACGGGAAGCACCTGTTGCGGATCGGCTTGATGAACGACGCGACCTGGCCTTTCGCCTGGTACGTCAGGGACTACACTAACGTCTGTTTCAACTATCCCGATAATTGTGCATACCCGGCCGGGTCCTATCCCGTCATCATCGCTGGTGGAGACAATCTCTATAACGCTGAATCTCAGTATGCCGGTCCCGGTAAAAACTACCTGTTTAACCAGTATCATATGCGTACCTGGTGGGATGAAGGCTATAAGCCGCCTCCATGTGTTCAAACCAGGACAAACAAGTGTACCGACCAGCCAACGTGGGGTGGAGTCGGAGTCGGCCTCTGGCTATCCTATGGAGATAACCCACCTCCCGGTGCGAAGTTCGATCTCGGCCTTGCCGCTCAACACATCTGGCAGTGGTGGTGGCAGCGTCGTGCCATTGGTGATACCGGCGGCTCCTATGATATGGGCCTCTTCATCCAAAAAGGCCTCAGCGAGACACCATAGAGGTTTCAGAGAACGAAGGTGGAGTTGCAGCATTAGCGGCCATCAGCTGCCTCGAAACAACTCTTTGGTGAGGTTGCGGGTTTGGCGGTGACGCCTGACCCCATGAGGAGGAAGCATTGAGCCTCAAAACAACTTTTGGTGAGGTTGCGGGTTTGGCAGACGC
>CATPCK010000058.1 GCA_955652655.1 uncultured Ktedonobacteraceae bacterium
GAGAAAGAGGAGTATTCCCTCACGGCGCTCATTCGAGATGTATTGATGCGTCTCGAGCCGCTTCTGGAAGATCGCATCGTACGCACTCACCTGCCAGATGACCTGCTCCTGGTCGAACTGGACTATTTGCAGGTGGATCAGGTCCTGACAAACCTTATTGAGAACGCTGTGCGCTACACGCCCTCGGAATCGCCCATCGATGTGAGCGCGCAGCTTGATGGCGACCATGTGATCATGAGTGTGGCTGATCGCGGTCCCGGAATTCCTCCGTCTGACCTCGAGCGCATCTTCGATAAGTTTTACCGTGTCATACACGGGCAGCACCCCGGGGGGTATCCAATGGGCTCGGGCCTGGGATTGGCCGTCTGCAAGGGCCTGGTCGAGGCGCATGGCGGACGCATCTGGGCGGAACTGCGTGACGGTGGCGGGTTGATCGTCTTTGTGGAGTTGCCTCTCGGTGAACGAGAAAATGAGAAAGGAGAGATGTAACCTATGAGTAAGCGAGGTGCCTCCATCCTGGTGGTGGATGACGAGCGGGAAATCGTACGGGCTCTGCGACGCAGCCTCAGTGCCCATGGTTTTACCGTGCTCACGGCGAGCAGCGGTGAAGAAGCCGTCCGGGTGGTCTCACAGCAAAGGCCCGACCTCTTGCTGCTTGATCTCCTGTTGCCTGGCATGAGCGGCCTGGAAGTGTGCCGCCAGGTGCGGGCTGTGTCAAATGTGCCCATTATCGTGCTCTCGGTGAAAGACGCCGAACGCGACAAGGTTGAGGCACTCGACCTGGGGGCAGATGACTACGTCGCCAAACCCTTCGGCATGAAGGAGGTGTTGGCCCGCGTGCGCGTCGCCCTCCGTCGCGTCGCACAGGCGCCCAGCGGCACCGAGCCGCGCTTTCAAGCCGGGCCGCTCTCCGTTGATTTCGCACAGCGGCGTGTGCAGGTACGCGGGCGAGATGTTCCCTTGACGCCCACCGAGTATGACCTGCTCAAGGTCTTCATCACCCACCGGGGCAAGCTTCTCACGCGGCAGCAACTGCTGAAAGAGGTCTGGGGGACCGAGACGCATGCCAGGACGCACAGCCTCCACGTCTATGTTGCCCAGTTGCGCCAAAAAATCGAACCAGATCCCGAGCGGCCGCGTTTCATCTTCACCATCCCCGGAGTCGGCTACCGCTTCACCGACGAGGTTGAACCCGGTGAGGAGAGCGCCGATACCGGCATCATGAGCACATCTTGAGCATCTTGGCGGTCGCTCAGAGAACATCCAGACTATCCCAGGGGTTATCCAGAACGCACATTTACAAATCCTGAGTTACACTGTGAATGAGGATGAAGAAGCGGTGTATCGCTATCCGCGTCGCCGCGTTCGCTTCGTTCTCTGGAGGTACGATTTTGATGGAGTCACTACGCTGGCTCTTCCCTTTCACACACGGAGTGGACATGCGAGCCATCGACACGGTGGTCCGCCTCGCAGGGGATGAGGGGGCCACGCTCGTTGCGGTATCACTGGTTCCTGTGCCTGCTGAGCGGTGGTCTCAGGGTGCGCGTCTTGAACACATCCAGCAGTCAAAAGACTTCCTGGAGGCGGTCAAGTACAAAGCTGCCAGGCTCCAGGTTACGATTGAGCGCTACGAAGACTTTACGAGCAATGTACTCGGGAGTATCACGCTGCTGACGCGTGATCAGCGCTGCGACAGTATTGTCCTGGTGAGCTGTGGGGAGAAAGAGATCTTGCTGAAAACATACGAGAAAAAGCGTTTGCTCGAGAACCCTCCTGCATCGCTTGTGCTCCTTCGTCTTCCCACGCGGGCGGAACGGAAATGGCACATGTACATCCCGTTCCTAACCCGGTTGCGCCGGCCTGAGGAGTGGCAGGACGATATCGAACAGGGTCAAGATACTGCCGGCGTGGGGGAGCTAACCCGGATTAGGACGAAAGGGCACCACCCTGGATAACGACTTTTTGAAGGAGGCGACCAGTATGCCTGGAGCTCGAATCTTACTGGTGGAAGATGATGATATCCTGCGCGATCTGCTGACACGCAATCTCACGGTGCGCGAGCATGATGTAAGCATCGCCAAAGATGCTCGAACTGCGCTGGCGTACCTGCGCGCCACTCCTTTTGATCTCATCATCCTGGATATCAATCTGCCCGACCAGACCGGCTGGGAGGTGCTGCGCACCGCACTGCGGGAAGGATGGCTCCACCCACAGAACATCGATAGCGACGGCCAGAAGTTGCCCGTCATCGTGCTGTCCGCCGTCCGTGTGGGTCCAGGCCGTCTTGCTGAGTTTCACCCCCTGGCATATCTTCCCAAACCGTTTCCGATGGATGCGCTCTTGCGTCTGTCAGCGGAGGCCGCACAGCGGAGGGAGACAGGTTCGTCTGGACAGGGAGAGAGGGATCAGAGCTCGCCATTGGTGATGTGACGCAAACACATCACAATTGTTGTACGAAGCGCTGCCCACCGAAGCTGCTGAAGTCACCTTAGCGATAGAAATGGTGCTTTGGCGCCTTATTGCATGCAAAGAATGATTAATAAAAGGCTGTTATGGTTGAGTATAATAGTGTATAAATGAGAGAGATGCTGCGAGTTTGGAGAACCGGGAGTTCAACAAAAAAGGAGGAACTGCATGCTTGATCTGCTTATTGTTGTCGTAACCATTGTCACGTTTCTGGCCTTCATCGGCTTCACCGAGGGCTGTGAACGCCTCTAGCAAAGAGAGGAGGAAAAGTATGAATAC
>CATPCK010000059.1 GCA_955652655.1 uncultured Ktedonobacteraceae bacterium
ACTGGATGTGGTGTCCCATTCAATATAGCAATGCCCATAATACGCACTGCTGGATGTGTCGTCGCACACAATCCAATCCTTGTCAAAAAAGCCGCCGTTAGCATTTGCCACCACTACAGGGGGATTCCAGGTGAGTCCGCCATCGGAAGAGGTGTTCACGATTACGGCAGCCCCAACCGCTGTACCACTCCCGCTCGAAATGGCGAGAGATGAGATCATCCACAGCTTGTGAGCAGCGTCATAGGACACCGAGGGATCGCTGACGCGATCAAACTGGCCCGCGGGCGTTGCGAAGACTGTCGTACCAGGTAGGAAGCCGTGTTGCCATGTCGCGCCGTTGTCGGTGGAGGTTGCCCAGCCAATATTGGAGGCACCGCCATCGTTAAAACGACCAACCTGGGTTGCGGCAACAATGGTCGAGCCATTGGAATAGCTGTCGGGCTCAACCTCCGTCTGGTGCTGGCTTGTCGTATTGGTGTAGGGATCGCTGCTCAACTGCAAAAGGGCAACCCCTGGCGTGGCTGCAGATACTGTTAATCTCAGTGCAAAGGAAATGGCCAGTGCCAGTGCCAATGTGGCATAAATAAGCCAGCGAAAGCGAGAGTGTGAGAGAAATGACATGCGAAATAACTCCTTTTCCAACTATTTGTCGTTAAAAAAGAACGCTCGCTTAAAGCGTATTTGTTGCTTTGTCTACGCTGGCAAGTTTTCGAGCAGGGGTTTCCTATCCTCTGGGGACATTCTGCAACTTTCAATATCCTTACGTACGTGAAGTACGTGATATAGTAAGAACGTCACAGAATTTTGCTTTGCTCCAGGGCACAAAAACGACCTGGTTGGGAAGCGTTATCCCTCTCACCGGTGTGTACATGAACATTAGCCAGGTACCTTATCAGGAGGCATGGAATCTACTATGAAAGTCAAAGATGTCATGACAACCACGGTGATTACCGTCACCGAAGATCAGTCGAAGCAGCAGGCTGCTCGCCTGTTGGCTCAGCATCATATTAGTGGCTTGCCCGTCGTCAACGATGAGCAAGTCGTAGTTGGGGTGGTGACCGAATATGATATCATTGCCCGCGAGGGAAACAGGGTCGGGGAGATCATGACTCGCGGTATTATCAGCGTAACTGCTGATACCGACCTGGAGGAGGCGGGCCGCATTCTCGTGAATCAGCGCATCAAGCGCTTGCTGGTGCTGGAGCAGGGGAAGCTGGTTGGTATCGTGAGCCGCGCCGACCTGGTCAAAGAGATCGCTTTGCGCTGGGTGTGCAACGTGTGTGGGGAAGTGGTTCATGACGAGCGACTGCCCGAACATTGCCCCCGCTGCGGGGCAGAGGGAGTCGTCGCTATGGTTGAGCCCATGTCTCCAGGCTCCTGATGAGCCGGTGGCGCTCGTTCTCTCAACTTCGCGTTCATTCAAGCTTGTTGGCAATATAGCAGAAAGAATCAGGAGCTACTATGGTTACACGGAAGCAAAAGCAAGCGGATGGGCAGGATGCTGCGTCCGTGCGTGATCGCACCCCCGAAGCATTGCCTCAGGGGGAAGACCGCGACACTCTCATTGGCTACTATCACCAGATGTTGCTAATCCGCCGCTTTGAAGAAAAAACCGGAGAGATGTACACCCGGGCTCGCATAGGTGGCTATTGCCATCTCAATCTTGGCGAAGAGGCCACAGTGGTCGGCTTCTGCACTGGCCTGGAACCGGCGGATTACGTCTACACGAACTACCGCGAGCACGGCTATGCCATCGGCCGTGGTATCTCGCCCAACGCCGTCATGGCCGAGTTATTTGGTAAGGAAACGGGCGTCTCACATGGACGTGGTGGGTCAATGCACCTCTTTGACCTTGAACGTCACTTTATGGGTGGCTATGCCATCGTGGGTGGTCAGTTGCCGCTGGCAACCGGCGCCGGCTTTGCCATCGCCTATCGTGGTTCCTCTGAGGTCGTGGCCTGTCAAATGGGTGATGGCACCACCAATGCAGGGTCCTTCCACGAATCGCTCAACCTTGCCAGGATTTATAAGCTGCCCGTCGTCTATTTTGTCGTAAATAATATGTATGGCATGGGTCTGCGTGTCGAACAGGGATCTGCTGTGAGCGAACTTTACCGCAAAGCGTGCGCCTACGACATGCAGAGCTGGCGCGTCGATGGCAACGATGTCCTGGCCGTCCGCGATGCGGTGCGCAAAGCGGCGAAGATTGCTCGCGAGCAGCATCAACCCTCCCTCATTGAAGCCGTCAGCTATCGCTTCAGAGGCCACTCAGTCGTGGACCCGGACCGCTACAGGGATAAAGAGGAGGTCCAGAAAGGACGCGATGAAGATCCCGTCAGAGCCTTCGCGTCACGGCTTCTCGCGGCGGGGATGCTGGATGAGCAAGGCCTCCAGGAGATCGATGCGCAGGTACAGCGTGAGGTAGATGAGGCCGTCAAGTTTGCTGACGAGAGTCCTGATCCATCGGTGGAGCAATTCATGCAGGGACTCGAGGAGTATGTCTATGCTCCTGACACTGCGGAGCGGAAAGGGAATTGACGATGGCAGAGATTACGTATCGACAGGCGCTGCATGATACGCTGCGCGAGGAACTCCTGCGCGATGAAAACGTGTTATTAATGGGTGAGGAGATTGGTATCTTCGAGGGATCGTATAAAATCACGGCCGGGCTCTTGAAGGAATTTGGCCCTAAACGCGTGGTGGACACGCCCATAGTCGAAAATGGCTTTGTCGGTATGGCCACGGGAGCCGCCATGCTCGGGTTGCGCCCGATCGTGGAGATTATGACGATCAATTTCATCGTGCTGGCCATGGATCAAATTGTCAATCACACGGCAAAAATCTACTCCATGTTCGGTGGGCAGTGCCCCATCCCGCTGGTGATCCGCACACCAGGGGGCGGTGGTCAGCAGCTTGCGGCCACCCATTCGCAGAACCTGGAAGTCTGGTTCGCTCATGTGCCCGGCCTCAAGGTCGTTGCGCCGTCGTCCCCCGCCGATGCGAAGGGATTGCTACGCACCTCTGTGCGTGACAACAACCCGGTGATCTTTCTCGAGAATCTTGCCCTCTATAACGTTAAGGGTGAGGTGCCCGGTGATGACTACATGTTGCCCATTGGCAAGGCCAGGGTGACTAAAGAGGGCAGCGATCTGACAGTGATTAGCTACTCGCGTATGGCGGCAGTGGCGCTGGATGTTGCCCACCGTATGGAAGAGGAAAACAAACTGAGCATCGAAGTGGTAGATCTGCGCTCGCTGCGGCCTCTCGATCATGAAACCATCCTCAACTCGGTCAGGAAAACGAATCGGGCAATCGTCTTTGAGGAAGACTGGCGTTCGTACGGCATTGGTGCGGAAGTTGCTGCGCTCATACAGGAATATGCGTTCGACGACCTGGATGCGCCTGTCAAACGCGTGGCGAGCCTGGAAGTGCCACTGCCCTACTCCAAACCGTTGGAGGTGGCGACGCTCA
This sequence comes from uncultured Ktedonobacteraceae bacterium, assembly GCA_955652655.1. Lineage (GTDB taxonomy): Bacteria > Chloroflexota > Ktedonobacteria > Ktedonobacterales > Ktedonobacteraceae > UBA11361. The sequence goes on from CATPCK010000059.1 coordinate 3,472, forward strand.
CAGGCGCCAAGCAACTGGTGGAATCGATCAACGAGCTCGCGCCGCGCCGGAGGAGATCGTTATCTTAGACCTGCGTGAATGATGCTATACACTCACACGCATGAGAGGAGAGCTACACGATGAGTGAAATCACCATGCCCCGCCTTAGTGATACCATGCAGGAGGGCACCATTTCCCGTTGGCTCAAGCAGCCTGGCGATGAGGTCAAGAAAGGCGATATCCTGGCCGAGATCGAGACGGACAAGGCCACTATGGACCTGGAGGCCTACGAGTCTGGGACGCTTGAAAAGATCCTGGTACAGGGGGGTGAAACCGTCCCCATTGGCCAGGCAGTGGCAGTCATTGGCAGTGGCTCGGGGGCCCAAAATGCGGGGTCAGAACCGGCCCAGGACCAACAGCCTGCCCAGGAACCGTCGCCTGCACCTGCGACTGCCAGGGCCGCTACCGAAGAGGCACCTGCCGCCCAGGAACCAGCCGCGGAGAGTACGAACCAGGTACCGGCCACGGAAAGTACGAACGCCCAGCAAAAGGTTCCTGAGAGAGCGGAGAGAAGTGACGGCGCATCGATCAAAGTGTCGCCACTGGCGCGCCGGATTGCTGAAGAGCATAACATCGACCTGCACCAGTTGCAGGGTACGGGACCCGGTGGCCGCATTGTGCGCGATGATATCGAGGATTATCTTGAGCAGCGGGGTCCCGCCCCTTCCACTACAACGCCCGAGACTGCACCAGCAGCTCCTCCGCAGGAGGTTCCCGCAGCTGCACAAGCAGCCCAACCGGAAGCAGGCGCTGCCCCACCGGATGCGGAAGTCGTCAAACTTTCACGCGTACAGGTGCTTATTGCGCGCCGCCTGACCGAATCGAAACAGACCATCCCGCACTTTTATGTCAGCAGCGAGGTGGATATGACCGACGTTCTAGCTTTGCGCCAGACGTTTAACGCGAAAGCAGGTGAAGAC
>CATPCK010000060.1 GCA_955652655.1 uncultured Ktedonobacteraceae bacterium
CGCCTCGAGACCATCAATACGCGCCTCCGCTCCCTGATAGCTGGGCAGTGGCACTACATCTAACCGTATACCCTCCTGTTGCAGCAGTTGGGCCTCCTGCAACGTGTCCCCTAGATTCTGTTGACCATCACTCAGCAGCACGATGCGGCGCTGGCTGTCGCTCGGTAAGATGGCCGCTGCCAGCCGTAAGCCGGCCGCCAGGTCGGTATAATTCGTGTCGGGCGTGGATTGAAATTGGTTGAAGTCGACCTGGCTCTTGACCGATTGTTCCACCAGTGCGTTGCGTCCAACGGCCACGATCCCCACCTGGTCGTCGGGTCCTTTGTGCTTCAATGCGGCGCTGATCCACCCTTCGATGAAAGCGCGCTGCGTTGCCGTGCTCGCTGAAATATCCCCCACGAAGACCACCGATTGTCGCGCTACCGGTTGTGACCATGCCGCTCCCGCCAGGGCGCAGATGATCAATGTAAATAAGGCCAGTCGACAGGCCAGGATCAGGCGTCGCTGTCCCCTGGGATACGGCAGCGCCATGTTGTGCCATGCCAGGTATACCAGCACGCATACTGGTACTAAGAGCAACAGGAGCAAGGGCTGTTCAAATGTTAGCATGGTGTTCCCTCATCAAGAATAGAGCCCCTTCTTTCGCCGCCTCGTTATCTTAGCCAGGCGCTTCCTGGCAACCCTATAGCTATGCTCCAATTGTTCCTGTACGTCGCCCATACATCTGGGAGTATTCCTTGTCACTCCCTGGCCATGACGTGAAGACGAGCTAAACGCTCCTTTACCCTTGTTTGCGGCAGTTGCTGCCGAGCTCTGTTGTCGGTAGCTGCGGCTGAATAGCCACCATTCCAGGCAGAGGATCAACAGGAGGAGCGCGGCTATCCATGGCCATATTTCTCGTAACACCCGTGGCACAGCATTATTTCCCGGCGAAAAGTCGCTGCTGTGCGCTACCGGCAGTTGATTGGCCGGTGCCAACTGTGATTGTTGTGGGTCGAACAGGTTGACGGCGAAAGCCCCGCGCTTTACCTGGCCGTGCACTAGCTGAACCACCTGGTAAATGCCGGTAGTATTGGTTTGGGCGAATGGTGCCACTGGAAAAGGGGGTGCTACTGTGACAGCTTGTTGGTTAGGAGTGGTAATAGTTACCTGGTCAGCTCCAGGCCAGGCCTGTACCGTCACAGGCAGGTCAGGCGATACCTGTCCGTCTCCCGCCACCGGCGGGGGCAGAAACCAGTTAACCATATTATTGATCAAAATGGGAAAGCCTGGTTGGAGCGGCAGGTCACTGTCGTGCAGATCAAAACTCAATGCGGCAATACGCCGGTTGTCGTTCTCACCCGCGATCAAAAGTGGTGTCTCAGGCGTACTGATCACCGGTTGTGCCCACAAAGCTGGCGTGAACAGGTGGCTGGAACGCAGCACGTGAATACTGCTCAAATCTACGTTATCGAGCAGGCCCGTGCTGCTGTCGCTCGCGCCTATATGGCTCACTCGTATCTCTGGTCCTGACTTCCCAAAGATATACGAGCCTTCAGGCGGGTTGACGAAGAATACTCCTCCAGCAGGCAACGTTGCCGGTACAAAACCGTCGAAGACGGTCAAGTCAAAATTGCCTGCATTGACAACATACTTATCAGGCGTTGTTTTGTACAGGTCAATAGTCGGCTGTAGCCCCAGCGCGGCCTGCAGAAAACCATTCCCTTTTGTGACGAGTAGCACGCGTCCATGCATTGAACCGCCGACGATAGCCCATGCCTCGTGATCGACACTCAGCATATCCTGGCTGAGAATCTGCGCGTGGAGGAAGCGCGCGGTGGGTGGCAGCGGTCCCCACTGGAGAGCACCGCTCGCTCCCGCTCCCAGGGTGATCGTCTGTACGTTGACCAGTCTGCCATCGGCATACAGTTCAACGGGAATCGACCGCTGCTCGTGGCTGTAATTGGCGACCTGCGCCAGCGCTACCAGGTTCCCCTGCAAGAAACGTGCAGCGAGTGCTAGCATCGCCACGTTAGGAGCATCGGTACCGATGCGAAAATAGCTGACAGGAAATGGCAGCACAAGTGTTTGATCAGGTGATAATACATGCCCATCCCCAATCACCAGTACCTGTATATTTGTGCGTCCCGCCGCCAGCGATACGGCCAGCGAAAGCGCCTGTTCAAGATCAGCGTCCTGGTTAGTAACCCTTGCCCGTTGCAGTGCGGCCATGATCTGTCCCCTGTCCTGTGATGACGCAATCAATACCTGTGGCGTATGAGCCATGCTGATAAGGGAGAGGTGGTCATTGGGACCAAGACTGTCAACCAGGTCGGCAATCTGATTCTTCGCCACTTCAAATCTATTTGGCGTAACATCGGTAGCCTGCATACTCGCCGATGCCTGCAAGATAATAATCGTGTCGCCACTGATAGGGCTGCGCAGAAAAATGGCTGGCCGTGCCAGTATGAGCACAATCACCAGGGCCGCCAGTAACTGGAGCAGCAGCAGCGGAGTGATGCGCAGCCGCTGCCACGGACGACTCGCTTGCAGATCCTGCAGTGCCTGTTGCCACAGCAGCGTGCTGCCAACGACCCGGTCCTGCCGCTTCGGCCGCATGAAATAGAGCAAGAGGATGATCGGAATAATAATACCAAAAGCCAGCGCCGCTGGGACAAGAAAACTCATTCCATCTCTTTCTCAGGCAGCCGTTAAGGCTGCAACTACGGATCTACGTCCGTAGGGGCGCAAATTATTGTGCCCTCTTGGCGAGCCCATTCCCGTCACATGGGACAGCAAATAGGGCACTGCATGCAGCCTCAACATATCATTTGACAAGATCAACCTGCCGCAATAGTCGCTGTACAACGTCAATCACGGTGGTATCACTCGGAATCATCGTATAGGTCATCGCGTAGGTATGAGCGAACGCGGCCAGTTCCTGTGTGAACGTCGCTAAACGCTGCCTATACGCCTGTAGAACCACCGGTGAAATGCTCACATCGATATTACCCACCCCTTCGCTATCTTGCAGCCGCCAGTCGCCCTGTATGTCTGGTTCCAGTTCATCCGGCGCCAGTATTTGCAGCAGCGCCACCTCCTGTCGTAACTGGCGCACTGCTCGTATCCCCGTCTGGTATCCTCCCGGTGCCAGAAAATCAGAGATAACGATTGTCAGTCCAGGCCTGGTCACGATTCTCCCCAGGTCATACAGAGCTCGATTCAAGTCTGTTGTTCCCGAACGTGGCAAGCGGCTCAGAAATTCACCAACACTCCACACCGCGTGCTTACCGCTGCCTGCGCGCCGATACGCCGCCAGCTTATCCGTCAGCGCTCCCACGATAACCGTATCCTCGCATTTCAGCGCGACATATGCCAGCGCCGCCGCCAGTGACGTTGCGAGTGTTGCCTTCGTTGGACTGCCATGGTACATGGAATCAGAACAATCAACCAGTACCGTCACCGTCAGATTTTCCTCGGCCTCGAACACGCGCAAGAAGAGCCGCTCCAACCGTGCATAAGCTCTCCAATCGATGCGGCGGAAGTCATCCCCTGGTGCATAACGCCGGTAATCCGCGAACTCCATCGAAGAACCGGCCAGAGGCGAACGTCGCCTCCCCGGCTTCCCCGACGCCATCGGTCTCCGCGTCAAAAGCGCCAGGCTATCCAACCTTTGTAGCACCTCAGCCTCTAAAGGGAAGCGTGGAGCTTTACCTTCGTTAGGCATGTCTTCCCCCTCGATAAGGTTCCATTTTGCAGACATTTTGAACATACGTGTCTGGATTATGACTCATCATTCATCTCTTTAATAATCTCCCCAATCACCTCTTCCGCCGTAATTCCCTCCGCCAACCCATCAAAATTCAGGATCAAGCGGTGTCGCAGCGCCGGCAGAGCCACCGCCTGTATATCTTCCAGGGACACGTTAAAGCGGCCTTCGAGCAGTGCCCGCACCTTCGAAGTCATAATCATCGCCTGTAGGCCGCGCGGGCTGGCCCCATAGCGCACAAAATTGCGCACCCTCTCCGGTGCATCCGCTGTCTCCGGATGGGTCGCCAGCAGCAGGCGTACCGCATACTCCTTGAGATGGGTCGCCACCGGCACTGCCTTCGCCGTATCGATTAACCGCATGAGTTGCTCGCCCGAGGCCACCTGTTTTGCTCGCATTGTTTGCATACCCACCGTGGAATCAATAATCTGCAACAGATTACTCGCACTGGGGAAACGCACCATGATCTTGAGCAGGAAGCGATCAAGCTGCGCCTCTGGCAGAGCATAGGTGCCCTCCATCTCCAGCGGGTTCTGTGTGGCCAGCACAAAGAAAGGTTTTGGCAAAGGGCGCGTGGCATCGCCAACGCTTACCGTTCGCTCTTGCATGCCTTCCAGCAGGGCCGATTGCGTCTTGGGTGTCGCCCGGTTAATTTCATCGGCCAGCACAATATTGGCGAAGATAGGGCCAGGCTGGAAACTGAAAACCCGTTTGCTTCCCGTCGTACTGCCATCGCTTTGCTCGCTGACAATCGTCGTACCCACTATATCGGCTGGCATCAAGTCGGGCGTAAATTGGATGCGCGCGAATTTGAGTGAGAGCGCGTCGGACAGTGTCCGTACGAGCAGCGTCTTACCCAGGCCTGGCACGCCTTCTAAGAGCACGTGTCCTCCCGCCAGCAGTGCGAGCAAGAGTTCACGCACCACCATCTCCTGGCCGATGACAATCGTGGTAAGCTCCTTCTCCATCTGTTGGGCGATATCTATAAACTCCGTAATATCGGCCTCGCTGGGTTCCTCTCTTTGAAGATCATTGACAGCAGATTGCATATCGTGCCCGTTCTGTATACTTTCATCCTTCATCGGTACCCTGGGAGCCGCATTTTCACCTGTATTTGCCATTAGTTCTCACTGTCCTTCTAATGCGTTGAAATAGCTGTGAACAAGATCTTTCATCGCAGGTGATATCGAGCTGTTATCAATGGCATCGTGTGCCATCTGGTTGTACTGCGCGATGACCTGAGAATATGGTATGGAGCTTCCGTTCTGAACAACACCGTTGCTGCCATCATTGCTCTGCGTGCTGGTTCCGGAGCCAATCTTCCCCGGTATAGAGACCGGTTCGTTTTTCCCCGGTTTGCCGCCAGGGTTATTTCCCTTCCCACCGCCATTGCCATGGCCACCATTGCTTCCCTGCCCTGGTTGCTGGCCCTGCCCTTGTCCCTGTTGCTGTCCTTGTCCCTGCCCCTGTTGTTGCCCTTGTCCCTGTTGTTGTCCCTGGTTCAGTGATCTGGTGCCATCCGTTGTGGGTGCGAGCGCATTAGCAGACTGTTGCAAGCTTTGTGAGGCCTGGTTGATGCTGTTGGACTGCGCTTGAGTAGTGGCATCCTGTGCGGCGGCATTCTGCACGGCGCTGCTCGCGTCAGAGATCTCTGTCGGACTGCCATCCGCGACCGAACGGGCAAGTTGATGGAGAGAGGCGCTCAGGTTAGGATTCTGTTGCGCCTGGTTGGCGGCTTTTTCAAGTTGTTGTGCCAGCTGAGCCCGCTGTGCCGGTGTCATCTTGCTCACCTGGTCGGCAAGATTTTTTAATGCAGTTGCTAGCCCCTTGTTGTCATTCCGCGCTAGCGCTTGTCCTGATGCGTTCAAACTGGCGTTTGGACTGCCCTGCAACGATGAACTGGCCGCTTGCTGGGCCTGCACTTTATTGGTAGCCTGCGGATCCCTCAGTTGATTGAGCCTGGACTGCGCTTCGGCAATTGCCTGCTGTGCCTGTGCCTCATTCTTCGCATTTTGCAGTTTCGCCTGCAGTTCACGCAAAATCTGATCGACCTGTGCGCGTTCTGTCGCGGGTGTATTTGTCTGTTTTAAGGCGACTGAACGCACGTGATCGATGGCCGCGATTTGCTTGGCTATACGTGCCTGGAATGCTGATTGTTCCTGTAGAACACTCGTCATTGGATTCGGCAAGAGCAACAGCAATGCCAGAATGGCAACGACAATGCCTGCCGTAAGCATACTGGAGCGCCGAAGTCGCAGCGGAATAGCTATTCCTGGTGAGTGTTTCCCCAGATGCTTCAACGCGTCCCGTCGCTGGAGGCCAAAAAGCGGCGTGTTTTGGTTACGCATTTCCCATGCTGTGCTCAGGCGATCGTGCAAGGAAAGCGAGGCGTCAATCAGCCGCATAGTGCTGGCCAGCGAGGGGCGAAACCATAGAGCTGCGCCAGATGCAACAAGCAAACAGGCTATCCCGGCACCTGTCGCCCAATATGGAGCGGTCACCCATGGCAGCAGACGCGCCGCCAGCAGCACGAGACATGCCAGCATAAGCCCTACAATGGCGCCTCTCACCGTCCAGCTTAGCACCTGCCGCAGTATCAACCGTCTGCGCCAGGGGCGTAGGGCTGCCGTCAATTGTTCGCCACTGCTGCCTGGTATACTCGAACGAACCTTTGCCTGGCTCGAAGGTACTGCGCTAGCCATGCTTCTCACTCCCTCTGTCTTCAGATCGTTGCCGCCACTTTATCCTTTGATCGCCTCTTTTCCATCAAGCGCGAAAGGCGACCAATAGGATTTGGTTTCACAAGCCACACACTCAGCAGTAGCAATACGATAGTCAGCAATAAGTTGATGATGATGAAGGTAATCCAGGGTGCGAGGCTCGTGCCGAAGAATGAGTAAGAACCAATTGGCGCTCCTGGCCCTAATGTAAATGTGCTGATCATGGCAAGAATGGGATTGCCGATAAAGATCAGGGTCGCTTGCGAATTGTTATTAAATGGTACATTGAGTTGGAGCAGGAAACTCAGCAGCCAGGGTGTAATTACCCACATTACGCAAAACATGTAGGCTATGGCAGTAGATACCGGGGGGCGCTTCAAAAGCGTCGAGCAAAAGAGACCGAAGGTTCCCACCACAATCGCCGTGACAATGAAAACCAGCGTGGTTTGCAACACCTGTGTAGGTCCTACTCCCCCGAAGAAGAAGACCAGGCTAAACAGTGGGATAGAAGCAGCTATCAGCAAGAGGGCATTAGCCAGCCCGGCAATCAGTTTGCCCGCTGCCAGCTCAAAGGCGGAGAGCCGTGAGCACAACAGCAGGTCAAATGTCTGCCTCTCCTTTTCACCATTGATGCTCGTTGTTGTAAAAGCGGGGGTGATGAACATTATCAGAAAAAGCTGGACAAATACTAGCAGCGTGTAGAGACCATACCCTAGCGTGCTCACGGTATAACCGTTGGAGGGGTTGTTACGACTGATAAAGAGAAATCCCAGCAGAGTCATCACCAGCAGGTAGCTGATTAGCACCCAGATGGTGCGTTCACGGCGCAGCCGTAAGCGTAATTCTTTTGTGAGCAGGGCTGCGAAGGTCATGATGGGCTGCTTCCTTCCGTAATACTCATGAAAACTTCTTCAAGACGGCCACCACTGCTGCGTGGCGCGAAAGAAACAACGGGTATACCCTCTGTAATGAGCCTGGCAAGTACGCCGTGCAGCTCACGGTCATCACCAGTAAACTCCGCCTGCAGCAGGTCACCATTTTCGCTTGTCACGTTACTGATGCCCTCTATTTCTTTGAGCAATGCTGTTGTCTCAGGCACGCGCTCTAAAACGCGAATTTCAATCTGCCTACCCCCTCCTATGCGCCGTGTTACATGCTCGACATCTCCTGCTACCACCAGTTGCCCTCCCTGGATAATGGCGATGTCGGTGCACATTTCCGCCAACTCAAGCAGGATGTGTGAGCTGATAATAATCGTTTTTCCCATCTCCTGCAACGTTCGCAGGAGTTCTCGTAGCTCGACACGTGCGCGTGGATCAAGTCCTGAGGCTGGCTCGTCGAGCAGCAATACCTCTGGATCGTGTACCAGCGCCCGTGCCAGGCAGAGCCTCTGCTTCATACCGCGTGAGAGCGTCTCCACGTTTGCATCTCGCTTCGACGAAAGGTCCACCAGTTCAAGCAAATCGTTCACGGTGCTGGTCTGCTTCTTGCGTGGGATTCCATGGATACCAGCGTAAAATTCGAGATATTCTACCGCGGTCAGGTCGGCGTAAACACCGAAGAAGTCCGGCATATAGCCAACCTTTCTTTGAACGAGGGCCGCTTGCCTGACGACCTCTTCGCCATCGAACCAGACTTCCCCTGCAGTTGGCGCCAACAGTGCCGCTAGGATACGAATGAGCGTCGTTTTTCCAGCTCCATTTGGGCCAATCAATCCATAGATGGAGCCTTGCGGTATCTCCAGGCTGAGGTCTTTCAGCGCGTCAACTCTACGATAGCTTTTATAAATATGCTGTATCTTGATCATAATGCCCTTTTCTTAAGAGACGTTGCCTTGCAGATCGAGTGTTGGCTTTCCAAAGAGTATGGTACCTACTGTGCTATCCTGATTTGATAGTTGCAAGAGTACTCGCCCATCCGGGCTGATATACGATTTTGTATCTGATGTCGAAAAGGTGATTCCATTGACTTGCATTGTATCCCATGCACCTGTCTCCCAGTTATATAAGTGCACCTGCAGCTGATTTGCATTGACAGTTGGCCCCGAAGAGGGCAAATTAGGTTGGCCGTTGATTTGTGTGAGATTGGTGGGCTGTGAAAACCGTAAACTGCTGACCTGCTGTTTTGCCCCTAAAGGTACAGAGTACTCGAAAGTCGTACTGCCAGTGGTCATTGTATAGGCTCCTCCATACTCGTATTGTACATTGGTGCCTTGTACATCGATCAGCTGTCCCGTAATAAAGTTTGCCGGCAGGTTTATTGCGTCGGAGAGATGTAGACTCAGGGGCGACTCTATCATGGTCTCCTGCAGTCCCACTGGAGGCAAGCCATTGATCATCACACCGTTCGTTGCCTCTGCCGGCTGATCCGCCCAGCCAATCAGCGTAGCGGATGAACCTGCCATTAACAATGGATCGCTGCCATCTGCCGTCATATGCCCCGAACCTCCACTGTAAGCTATGGTATTACCATTTGGATATGTGACGATTTTACATGTGCCGCCACCGCAACTGCCATAGAATCCATTTTCACCACTTAGCGCTGTCAAAATCGCCATATGACGTTGCAAATCGTTCGGCGGCGCTGTACCATTCATGTTGATGCCATAGGGGGTAGAAAGGCCATTGCTATTGGCCATGTCATCCGCGAGCGACATTCCCGTATTGGTGGGAGCATTGTTGACGCGTAGTTTGATATCCGTGCTCTGGCCTGCCGCTAAATGCCCGATACGCGCGAAGCTATTGGTCATTAACACATAAACATCGCTCAACCCGTAACTGAGTGTATTGGTAACCGTCCCGCTCAGGATGCCGTTCTGTAGTATCAATTGTGAATGGATACCACCACGTACCTGGCTGTCGCTATCCGTGAGTAGAGAGCGTGTGGTTGAAAAATTTACCCCTTGTAGACTCACTTCCGTTCCGTTATGCCCGGGTGAAATCGTTGCCTGCGTTCCCGCATCTGTCGGAGGTCCCTGGTTGTTTTGGTCTATCGCCGGCTGGACCAGACCATTGCCTGGGATATACACGTGGTAATCGCCCTGATTCAGGAGAAAGACTCCTACATACGTCGTAACGTGAGCAGACGATCCCCCAGGGTTCAGTTGAACGATCGAGACCCTATTGCTTAATATCGCCGCACCCTTCTGCTGAATGGCTATCCCATATGTGAGCAAGGAGAAGACAACGATACTGCTCAACAAGATACGCCAGTTCCAGTCGCGTCTCTTGCGCCAGCGGATAATCAGGAAACGCACTGGCCCAAGGATAACAAGATACCCAAGCACCAGTACCACGAGCAACCACGGCGAAGGAAAGGCATTTGTCAACAGGTTTTCCAATACTCCTCCCAGACCAGCCGTTTGCAACGTGCTACCTGCAGGCAAACCATTGCTGGTGTTGAGCAGCTTATTCCCCAGCGAGCGTTGGACAAGCCCCCTCCAGAGTGTAGTTGCTCCTCCCCAATTCACTATGGGATTCAATGTTGGATCGAATGCCAGGTAGCATATAATGCCATTTCCCTGGCGTTCCTGCACAATGAGCGGAATCTCTCCTGCTGCCAGGACAACGGTACTTTGCACCGTCTTGTAGGTCCCCTGGTCTAAGACCGCTGTGCTGATCGGTACAGCAGCATTTGTCGCTACCGGAACGGCATGTTGACCCGTTCCCGTCCGGGGAGGTCCAGCAACTGGCAGGATTTGCGTCCCTGCTGGCAGTGTACCGGTCCCGTTAATTGTCAATGGTACCATACCAGTGGGTAGTGTGCTGAGGGTACGCTTCCATTCTGGTCCACCCACTTCAATCAGCGCCCCTCCCTGGTTGATCCAGGTCTGTAGAGCGATCAACTGCTCGTTGCTCAACGTACTCGTCGTGAAGTTGTCCAGCACGATCAGGTCAAAATTATTCAATACCGCCGCCGTAGTCGGCATGGTGCTGGTATTGAGCGTCTCAACAATCATTGAGCCACCCTGGTTAGGCAAGGCGATACTGTAGAGGGGATTAAAACCTGTGTTCTGATCGGAGAGAATCCCTACAAAAGCATCATTTGGTCCGAGCGATGTAATGGTGCTTATTTGCGAGCGCACCACATTTCCATTGCTATCGAGCAGGCTGACTTTGATATGCTGCGCCCCAGTCCCACCGAGATTGATTGGTATATATGTGGTGATCTGTTTTTGCGCACCGTTGGCCAGGTTGATTGGCTCTTTGTAAATTGATGGTACCGTAGCATTGCCGGACCCACCATAAGGAGCCGGAGCATTCACTGAAAGCGATCCACTGAAATCCGCGCCGTTATTACTTAATGTAACCTGGAATGGCACCCAATTTCCATCCCTATAACGCGCGTTGAAACCTGCGTTCACCTGCATGATTGGTCCGTCTGCCACTGCTTTTGCTATATGTGCCG